>NZ_JBFTNT010000053.1:0-21680 GCF_056397585.1 Pedobacter sp. 05L430
ATTTGTACGGAAAGGTTTGTGATATGGATCCGATTATACACCTTGCCAATAAACATCAACTGAAGATTATTGAGGATTGTGCTCAGGCGCATGGAGCTCAATATAAAGGTAAGAAGGCCGGTAACTTTGGTGATTTCGGAGCCTTTAGTTTCTACCCTACTAAAAATTTGGGTGCTTTGGGCGATGCCGGGGCTATAACAACAAATGACGCAGGTCTTTCGGATCAAATTAGAACATTGAGAAATTATGGTTCCAGGATAAAATATGTAAACGAACTTGTGGGGTATAATTCAAGGCTGGATGAAGTGCAGGCTGGTTTCTTATCTTTAAAACTTAAGCATTTGGATGATATTAACAGCCACAAAAGGAAACTGGCTTCGTATTATCTGCAAGAGTTGGGGTCAGATTTTGTTCTACCTAAGGTGGACCCTGATTTTTTTGATGTTTATCATATCTTTAATATCAGACACCAGAGAAGGGATCAGCTCAGGGATTATCTGCTTCAGAACGGAGTAAAAACAGAAATCCACTATCCTGTTGCACCTCATAACCAGGAAGCAATGAAAGGCATTATTGAAGGTGAATATCCAATTTCAACAGAGATACACAATACGACTTTAAGTTTACCTATTTCTTATTTTCATAATGAAGAAGATATTGTGAAAGTAACTAAGCTTTTAAATAATTTCTAAATACATATTGCTGCCATGAATTACCATTTAATGATCGATGATAAATTTATTAATGATTTTATTATTGATGGAGAAAAAACTGCACCGGGGAATAACATTTATATTATTGACTGGCCCCAGGAAAAGGTAAAACACGTTAAATCTGATAAGGCAATTTTTGCTCCTTATGGTACCGAGTTGTTTTTAGAAACGGTAAAAAATATAAGTGAGGGTGATAAAGTTTTTATTCATTGGGCCTCTGATGCAGCCATTAATTTTGTGCTCAAATTACCAGAAAATATTAAGATAGGATTATTTTTCTGGGGAGGTGATATCGTGGAAATTCCATATTCAATGTTTAAGAAAACAATATATGGGGCGCAAAGTCTGAATTATTTTGAAAAGCATGAAGAGCGACCAAAGGTTAAATGGAACCTCTTAAAGATAAAACGCTTCTATAAAACTTTAGCTAACAGATATTGGAAGTATAAAGCAAATGATCAAAAAGTTTGGGAAATCAGGAAGGCTTTTTTTGGACGTTTGAATTATTTTTTAAGCTGGAATATTATAGATCATCAATGGATACTTGAGCACTATACAACCCAAGCTTCGTATACTTATTTTTTTTATAATTTTAATCCATCTGAAGGCTCAAATATTACCTCAAAGCCAAGCCAAGAAGATAGACCAATTTCTTTACTACTTGGGAATTCTGATACAGTGACAAATAATCATTTGGAGATGTTGGATGATTTAGAGAGATTTAAAGGAGAAAATATCAAGTTAATCATTCCACTCAATTATGGAAATAAAAAATATGGAGATCTTATAGAGCAGAAGGCGGTTAGAATGTTTGGCGAGGATAAGGTGGTTTGTTTGCGCCATTTTATGAATCGTGAAGCTTATTACCGAATTTTGGACGAGGTAGATGTTGCAATCATGAACCATTATAGAACACAGGCTGCTGGGAATACTTTGGCTCTTTTATATCGGGGTAAAAAGGTTTTTATTAATGAAAAAAGCAGTACATATAAGTTTTTAAAGATTAATGATGTGTTTATAGGTAATTCAGCAAAGATTTCGCAATTATCTTTTAATGAATTCATTCACCCCTTGTCTGATGATATTAGAAAGAAGAATGTAGAAAATATAAATGAACTATTTAAGGTAAGTGTAAAAGAAGACGTTTTAAGTAATTTATTAAAATAATCCTAAACTGTGAAACAACCTTATGAAATATTACGATGGGATACCGACTTTTTTGGCTATCCTGTTGCAAAAATCCATAGGAATAATTTATCCGATCAAGAATTAATTGAATGTTTGGCTTTCCTAAAACAGGATGTACGATTGGTCTATTACGCTTCTGCAAATAAAATCCAAGATAATACTCTTCTGCTAAAGGAATTTAATGGTTTATTGGTTGATAGAAAGACGACCTTTTATAAAGAAGGTTGTTTATCCAACGCATATTCTGATAAATACACCTTTGAGTATAATGATAATTTTAATTTACATGAGCTGTTACAATTGGGAATTGCAAGCGGTATTTATTCAAGATATAAAATTGATCCTAATATAGAAGAGATTAAATATGAGGCATTATATAAAGAATGGATGATTAATTCTATTGAAGGTATCTTGGCAGATAAAGTGCTTGTATATGTCGATGATAATACGATTCTAGGAGTAATCACGTTAGACTTAAAGAGTAATCATAATCTGGTTAATATTGGGATTATTAGTGTAAGAGAGAGTGCCAGAGGCAAGGGGATTGGGAAAACATTATTAAGAGCCGCTGAGGAGTTCGCTGTTAAAAATAAAGCTTCAAAAATTCAAGTTGTTACACAAGGTGCAAATAAAGCTGCATGTGCTTTATATAATAGTTACGGTTACAGAATAGAAAAGGTAGAATATTTCTATCATTTTTGGTTATAGAAAGTCAATTACAATGATCCCATTTAATAAGCCTTATTTGACAGGAAAAGAAACTCATTATATCTACCAGGCGGTTATGTCGGGAAAACTTTCCGGTAATGGCCTTTTTACTAAAAGATGCCAGCAGTTAATAGAACAACGATACAACTTTCATAAAGTATTGCTTACCACAAGTTGTACTGACGCATTGGAAATGGCGGCTATACTACTTGATATTCAGCCAGGCGATGAGGTCATTATTCCTTCCTATACCTTTGTATCTACTGCAAATCMTTTTATTTTAAGAGGTGCCAATGTTGTTTTTGCGGATAGTTCTGAAGAAAGCCCGAATCTTGACATTGATTTAATTGAAAGTTTGATTACGTCAAAAACAAAAGCGATAGTTCCTGTGCATTATGCAGGGATGGCTTGTGATATGAATAAATTAATGCAGGTGGCAAAAGAACATAATTTATTTGTAGTTGAAGATGCTGCACAAGCAATAGATTCTTATTGTTCTGGAAAGGAATTAGGAGGCTTCGGCCATTTGTCTGCCTTCTCTTTTCATGAGACCAAGAATATCATAGCAGGTGAAGGAGGAATGTTGGTGGTTAATGACGAACGATTTGCAGAACGGGCTGAGATTATATGGGAAAAAGGAACTAATAGATCTTCTTTTTTCAGAGGGGAGGTTGATAAATATGGTTGGGTAGATATTGGCTCTTCATTTTTGCCTTCGGAGATTACAGCGGCATTTTTATATGCGCAACTCGAAAATCTAGATGAAATTCAATCAAAAAGAAAGTACCTGTGGAATTTATACTATGAATATTTAGAAGAGGTGCAAGTAAAAGGGTTATTAAAGTTGCCTATTGTGCCGCTCTATGCTACAAATAATGCTCATATGTTTTATGTGGTCTGTAAAGATTTTGAAGAACGGAATGCTTTAATTGAGCACCTGAGCAAAGATCAAGTACATGCAGTATTTCATTATATTTCTTTGCATACATCGCCTTACTATGCTCATAAACATGATGGGAGAATACTTAATAATGCAGATTATTATACTGAAAGACTTGTTCGGTTGCCCTTATTTTATGAGCTTGATGAAAAGCAGATTTATCATATAACAGAATCGATCAAAGCATTCTACAGAAACGATTAGTTAAAAATTATTCAGAGAACGTCTGCATATCTATTAACCTTCTATAAAGTGCATTATTGCCCATTAATTCATTGTGGGATCCTTGTTCTACAACAGTACCGTTATCTAAAACTATAATTAGATCTGCATTTTGTATTGTTGACAGGCGATGTGCAATGATTAGGGAAGTACGGTTTTCCATAAGCTTATATAATGCATCCTGTACAAGTTTTTCTGATTCTGTATCGAGGGCAGAGGTTGCCTCATCTAAAAGCATTATTGGAGGGTTACCTAGTATTGCTCTTGCAATGCACAACCTTTGTCTTTGTCCACCCGATAAACGTATACCCCTGTCGCCAATAGATGTCTCATAACCATTATCAGTAACCATGATGAATTCGTGAGCATTAGCAATTTTTGCCGCTCTCATTACTTGTTCTTTCGTGGCATCTGGTTTTGCAAAGGCTATATTGTTAAAGATAGTATCATTAAATAATATGGATTCCTGATTAACAAATCCCATCTGACTTCTTAGTGAATCTGTATTTACTTCGCTGATATTAATGCCGTCGATAGAAATGGTACCTGATTCTGGTTCTATGAATCGGGGAAGTAAATCCATTAGTGTTGATTTTCCACCTCCTGATGGCCCTACTAAAGCAACAGTTTTGCCCTTTGGTATTACTACATTTACATGTTTTAGGATCTTTCTATCACCGTAAGAGAATGATACGTCTTTAAAACTGATAGTGTTTTCAAATGATTTGATCTTGATCGCATTCGGTTTGTCAACGATAGCAGGTTTTTCATCTATCAAGTCCAGGACACGCTTACCTGCCGCAAGACCAGTATGTATGCCACTAAAAGCATCGGATAATGCTTTTGCGGGACGTGTTACCTGAGAAAACACAGCTATATAAGCTATAAACTCTGCAGATTTTAAGGTTGCTTCTCCAGCTAATATAAGTGATCCGCCGTAGTACACGATTCCGGCTACCATTAGTACTCCAAGAAACTCAGAAACGGGAGAAGCAAGTTGCTGTCTTCTGGCCATTTTTCGGGTAATATTTGAGTAGGTTACATTCTCCTGGTGAAATCTGTCTTTTACATATTCTGTGGCATTGAATGCTTTAACGATCTTGATCCCACTAAGCGCTTCATCTAGATATCCCAGCATGTTTGCAAATGTTTCATGTGCCCTGGTTGCCTGTTGCCTTAATCTCTTTACAATTTTTGCAATTATAAGTCCGGCTAAAGGAATGATCAATAAGGAGAAAAGGGTAAGTTTTACAGAGATAGAGAAAAGTAAAACCATATAGACAATTAGTGTTACCGGCTCTTTAAAAACTACTTGTAATGTATTGGTAACAGTAAATTGCACTACTTGTACATCTGATGAAACTTTTGAAATAATATCTCCCTTTCGTTGACTGTTAAAATAACCCAAATGTAGATTCATCACATTATTGAACACCGTTTTACGAAGATTTAGCAACGTGTGAACACGAAGATTCTCCATAGTGAAAGCGGAGAAATATTTAAAAATGTTAGAAAGAAACACAGATGCTACAATTACTAAGCATATATATTTTAGAGTCTGCTGTTCACCATGAGTGTGTATAAGGTAATCAGTTAATTCCCTAAAATGAGCCATAACATCAAACCAGGATTTTTCTGCTACTTCAGCTGTTTTTGCTACTTCAGTGGTAGAAATGGCTGTTTTTTTGTTAAAGAGGGTGTCTAATAAAGGGGCTAGTAAAGCTAAATTTAGTGTGTTAAAAAGGATATATAATAGGGTAGTGATAACGTAAGGAATTGCAAATTTTTCAATGGGTTTTGCAAAGGATAATAATCTAAAGTAGGTTTTCATTAAATGCTTAATTATAAGGGCAAAGGTACGTTATTTAGTCTTACTATATAATTGTACTAGGAAATGTGTGTTGTTTAAGTCGCTGAGGCACTCTTAAAAGAATTTGCTATCTGCTTTTTTCGATTCTTTAAATTTTCTGATCATATATCTTATATAGACTATATTCCCAAGATATTGCTTTACTAATTTCGGTTTGTCTTGTCTGAATAGTTTGTCTTCTGCATAAGAAGAAAAGCCTTCCATATTGTAATAGGTGATATCCACATTTTTGTAAACCTTTTTGAAATCATTATCTCCCCAGCACTGAATGTTGAGTAAGTAGTCTGCAAACACAGGGTAGCTTAAGGAGTATTGATATTTATTAAAAACAGCTTTGGGATAAAATATACACTGGTGGCAAAGATTCTTTTTAGCCACCTGGTATTTTGTAAAGGCCCCTCCAAGTAAATGGTTCTTATTTTTACCATTGCCATAATAAATGGTATTCTCCTCAATCAGGAAATTTTCCATTTGATTGAATGTAGGTAGTAGCCGATCATCTGCACCTAAAAATAGAACCCATTTTCCTTTAATGTATGTTACCGCTTTATTCATTGCATCATATATGCCATGATCTTTTTCACTAATTAAGGTATCAACATGTTCTTCATATTTGCTAATTAGTGATAGGGTATTGTCAGCACTTAAGCCATCGACAATTATTAGCTGGTATGTCGTTTTTACGTTTTCTATTATAGATTTAAGACAAGTTTCAATATATGTGCCGGCATTATAGGTGGCTATAATTATTGTTAATGTTGGATTGGTGTTTTTATTCTCAATATCAGCAAAGGCTGCATCTTTTATCATGTTCAAATATATTAAAATGACAGTGTAATATAAAACGGTGTATATTTGTATTTCATGTACCAAAACACTTCAATTGACATAGTAATACCTTCTTTCAGGTTAGATGAGGATGTACTTTTAGATATTTTCAATATTGAAAGACCGGAAGGGTTTTTAGTGGATTTTTATATTGTTGCGGATAATCCTTTGTTAGTTATACCTGATGAAATTGTAAAATTAGCCACTGAGAATAAAATCAACCTGGTTAAGAATGAAATTAATCTGGGGTTTTCTAAAACTAGGAATAATGGTATTAGATTGGGGAAGGGTAAATGGATTTTGTTATTGGACGATGATATTGTACCCTCGAAAAAACTTTTGGTAGCATATGCGGAAGCAATTAAAAAGAACCCGGATTCTATTGGTTTTGCAGGAGTAACTAATTTTCCATTACCATTTAATGCTGCAACCCGGGCTATGGATATTAATGGCACGACAGGACATTTTAAGGCGGCTTTAGATAACAAGCCCTTGGTGTGGGTGCCAACTGCTAATGTTATGTTAAACAGAGCAAAAATGGATATGACTTTGTTTAACGAAAAGCTGGATAAAGGTGGAGAGGATATAGAATTTCTGCTTAGGAATAGCTTATTGTATAATGAAAAGTATGTTCCTGTACCTGATGCAGTTGTGGAACATCCGTGGTGGAATAATGGAGCCATCCAAACTGAGCGGATTTTTAGATATGGACGTGGCGCAGCCGATATCGCGATACTTGATACAATTAAGTCTTATACTTACCATGATTTCCTGAATACCTCAGAGTCTCTTCTTATTTTGTTGATTTGTTCGCCTTTAGTCGCGATTTTTTATTCCATTAATGAATTGGTTTTGCTGATGGCCCTGATTCTTTTTGCAGAGGTTTTAACTAACCTCATTAAGGTCTTTTATAAGTCAAAAGTCTTTTCATTTTCTGTGGCTTTAAATCTTTTTTGGATCAAGAACTGTTATGAGTCAGGATATCTGTTTGAAAGTTTATCAAGAGGCCGAGTGTCAGGTTTTGCCGAGCGGATTGAAATGGGATTTACTAAGGAAAACCCGAAATGGTTCAGATTAAATAAATGGAAGATTGTAAAAATGATCCTTCTGTTGGTACTGTTTTCTATAACTCGGTTATAATTCCATTTTTACAACGAATAATCTTTTTTCTGACAGCATTGAGGTATTTTTTGAAATTAACGTCCTCGTTATGCCTGGAATTTATTCGATGATAAAGGTGAAAGCAAACTGCTTTTAATTTTAATTGTCTTTGTCTGATTCCAAGGTTTGTTAACCTTGCAGCTAGTTCAATGTCTTCATGGCCCCAGCCTTCCAGGTCATTATTGTAACCATTTACTGCAATAAAATCGTGCTTCCAAAACGAGAAATTGCAGCCCCTTAGATTGTTAGATCGAAAATGATTGCCTTTAAAGAAGCCTGAAAAAATAGGCAAATAACTAGCATTTATTTTACTGCCTACCCCTTTGGTTAGAGAACTGATGCGAATGTTCTTGGTACTTATGATGGTGTTGGTTAAGTCTGCTGAAAGCATTGATCTGCTTCCCTTTATATAGTAACCATGCTGAGCTTCTTCTATATGATCGGCAATAAATTTTGGATGTAAAATAATATCGCCATCTATTTGTATTATGTAATTGCCAGATGCAGAAGAGATGGCTCTATTCATAATAATGGTTTTTCTGAAACCAAGATCTTCTTGCCACAGATGTTTAACGGGTACCTTTATTTGTTGCTTAAATTCTTCTATTGTTGCTTTTGTTCTGTCATCTGAACCATCATCAGCAATAATTATTTCATTTGGGAACACCCTTAAATTTAAAATGCTCTTAAAAACGAGCTCGAGTGCCTTTGGCCAATTATATGTTGATATAACAAGAGTTACAGAAATTTTGTTATTCATGCCTATAAATATTTGTCTATACCGGATTCACAATAAACTTTTTTAAGCGCTATAGTCTCCTTAAATAATATCTCGTTTTCTGCTAAAGAAGCTCTGGAATTTTCCTTATGATAGATATGAAATGCAACTGCGCCAAGCTTAAGGAACCGTTTTTGCAATCCTATATTTAAAAATCGGGCAATAAACTCCTTGTCCTCCGGACCCCATCCAATAAAACTTTCATTATACCCATTTACCTTTATTGCATCAGAACGCCAGAACGCCATGTTGCATCCATGAATTTCATATAATTCGGCACCTTTGATTTTGTATTTTTTTTCGAAAAGAGGCCACAAAAAGGGAATACGAACGACACTGAAAAAATTAGCAATGTTTTTACTGAAGATGTTGATTTTGGAAATCTCCTTGCTGATTAGCTTAGCGGAGAGTTCTTTATTAAGGTAACCGCGGCTTGCCCTTACAAAGGTGCCCGGCATTGCGAAGTTTATATGGTCTTCAATAAATTTTCTGTGAATAATGATATCTCCATCTATTTCGATAATATAATCGCTTTTTGCACCTGCAATAGCTTTATTTAAGATAAGGGTCTTCCTAAATCCGTGATCCTCCTGCCAAAAATGTAATACAGGAATCTTAAATAGCTTTTTGTATTTTTCAATTATTGTTTTAGTCTCCTCGGTTGATCCGTCATCAGCAATGAGGATTTCATCAGGCATTTTGGACTGCAGTAAAACACTGGACAGGACCAGATCCAATGCTGCAGGCCAATTGTAGGTAGAAATTAATAAAGCAGCCGTAATTTGTTTTTGCATTAGGTAGATTGGGATAAAGGCTCAAATTTACAACTTATGTGCCCTAATTTATAATTCAATGAAATTTGCTCCTTTCTTGTATAATATTGATGTGTGAATTTATTCGGGCTTTAATACGGTTGATGAGACCTGGAGTTTTTTCCAGTGATTGGATTTTTTTTCATACAAGAAAAACTTTGCCAGTTTGTACTTGTCTTTAAGATAGGGTGCATATTCAACTCCGAATGTTCTATGCGGGATATCCGGATCCTTTGACAAACAATCATTGATTGCAGCTGTGTATACGGTAGGTCCAGTCATCTTATGTACATCGTGTGGGAATTCGTTTTTTCTGATGTTCTCAAGCATCAGTTCCATAGTCCTTTGAAGGAAAGGGTGACCAGATTCAAAAAACAATGCCCATTGTACATAACAAATAGGATTCTTTTCAGGAGATAATACTGCTACGTCATCTGGTCTGATAAATTGATCGAAATTCTGTTTAACATTGCAGTCAATATCTAAATATATTCCACCTTTTTTTAACAGGATTGCATACCTGAAAAAGTCTGCTTTTGCCGCACCGATATTAAGTTTTTGATATAGTTTAAATGTTTCATTATCAAATTCTTCTGAGAGGAATTTCTCGATCCTTTCATCGTCATAAAATTCATACTGGTAGTCGGGATTTCTTTTTAAGAATTTATAGATATGCCAACGCGTAATTAGAGGCAGGTTCTTTGATTTGAAAGTTTGATGTATGATTTTTGGTATTGACATTTTAGAATAAAAAAGATGTTAGGAATAAGACGTTAAATAATGAATAAATTCTATTTCTTTGTATCAAAGATAGTTTATTAATGGATACCAATTATCCCCTTTTAAAAGGAATTGAGCAGGGAAACTTTTTGGCTTTGGCAAGAGCCTTAACATTGGTTGAAAATGATATTGCACCCTCTGCAGATATCTTGCGAATGCTTAATGTTAAATCAGCAGTTCYGATAATTGGAATTACTGGTCCCCCGGGTGCAGGAAAAAGTACCCTTGTAAACGCAATAACTGAACAGTTTGCTAAGCAGAATAAAAAAATAGCCATTCTGGCAGTTGACCCCACTTCTCCGTTTAATTTTGGTTCATTACTCGGTGATCGTATAAGAATGTCACAGCAGTTTAACAATCCTAATGTATATATCAGATCTGTTGCAACAAGGGGCGCATTGGGGGGAATCTCCGCAAAAACCATTGAAATGATTGATGTGATGCGGGCGGCTGATTTCGATATGATTATTGTAGAAACTGTTGGAGTTGGGCAGTCTGAAATTGAAATTGCCGGACTTGCAGATAAAACAGTAGTTGTTTTAGTGCCGGAATCAGGAGATGAAATCCAAAGTATAAAGTCGGGAATAATGGAAATAGCTCAGGGGTTTGTTGTAAACAAAGCAGATCGGGAGGGAGCTGATGTGTTTACTAACACCTTGAAGAAGTTAGTTTTGCATCAAGAGATTCCAGTTTTTAAAACTGTTGCAGATAAAAAGGAGGGCATAGAGGAACTCTGCGAATGGTTGACAATTCCTGTTGAATCTGATGGAAAACAGAAGGCATGGTTACTAGCTGAAAAGGCATTTAAGATAATAGCGCACTATCGAATGAAAAATGTTGATAAAGTTAAACTTCATTCAGAACTTGTAAAAGCATTGAAAAGACCTGATTTTAACATTTATAAGTTTACCGATCAATGGATTTAGCTGATTTTGTCTTAAAAACAGGACTTTTCTGTATACAGGAATAGGACAATGTTTAAAAAATGTTAATTGTTTTTGACAACATATAACTTTTGTTTTACATACTGAGGTTAGACTCTCTGATTATAAAAGCTATCGTAATGGCCGTTAACGCTGTTTTTGCGCTTTTTATGCAGTAATGAATTGAGGATTCATTTTTATTGATATTTTTTTAATGCAAAACATAAATACTATTCGTATTATGTTTGCATAATTGTCGGTATTTAATAAATTTGGAACAGAGTTTGTACAAGTGTTTTGAGAAATTAAAAATTTGTTTAATTTTGCTACACAAAAAAAACATACAATTAAAATTTGTTTAACCTTAAAAAAGAAAATTATGAATTATTCTACTTTAAAAAAGAGTCTAGCAGTTTCTTTTGTTGCGTTGATGGGAGTAACCTCTCTAGCTAACGCTCAAGATTCTACTGGAACTTCTTCTTCGGCCAAGGTATTTGGTGGAAGGGGTCAGTACAGATCTTGGTCTTTCGGAATCAACGGTGGTGTTTTATCTCCATTTGTTGCTATCGGTGGTACTAATGATTTCAATAAGATGGACGTTAACTTAGGTTACGGTATCTCACTAAGAAAACAATTAGGTCATGCATTTGGTATTGAAGGTAACATTTTCCGTGGAAAAGTTTCTGGATCAAGCAAAAACGCTTCAGCTTCTCCTAAAGAATTTGAAACTGAAATTGGCTATTCTGCTGACATCAGAGGTGTTGTTAACGTTGCTACTGTTGACTTCTTACGTCGTGAGAACTCAGTTAACTTCTTCGTTACTGCTGGTTACGGTTTAATCGCTTATGCTCCTAAAGTTGATGGTATCGACTGGAAAGATAAAGCTATAGGTGATGTTAATGACAGACACGATGCTAAAACTTATGTTAAAGAAGCTTATATCCCAGTAGGTGCTGGTGTTAAATTCAAAGTTTCTGAGCGTGTATCATTTAACTTAGGTTATACTATGCACTTTATTGATGGAGATAACTTTGACGGAACTTATGCAAACGGTGCTTCTAACAAAGATAAATTCTCTTACGGATATGCTGGATTAGAATTCTCTCTAGGTTCTAAATCTAAACCGAACTTGGATTGGGTTAACCCACTTGCTTTAATGTATGATGAATTGAAAGATCCTTCATTACGTCAAGAAGTTGAAGCTTTAAAAGCTCGTGTTGCTAATGTTGAGCAAGCTGTTGAAGGTTTGAAAAAAGATTCTGATGGTGACGGTGYTTCTGATCAGTTTGACAAATGCCCAGGAACTCCTGCAGGTACTGCTGTTGATGGTTCAGGATGTCCTCTACCTAAAGTAACTGAAACTGCTCCTGCTAGCAACGTTACTGGTTTCGAAACTATCCAATTTGAATTTAACTCATCAGTTTTAAAAACTGAAGCTTACCCTACTTTAGATAAATTATCTTCAGTATTGCGTGAAAACGGTGGTAAAGTAGCTGTAAACGGTTACGCTTCAAGCGAAGGTACTGCTGCATACAATTTGAAATTATCTAAAGACAGAGCTAATTCTGTTAAAACTTACTTAGTTAACTCTGGTGTTAACGCTAGTCAAGTTGTAACTAAAGGTTTTGGCGAAGCTAATCCAATTGCTTCTAACGATACTGAAGAAGGTCGTATCCAAAATCGTCGTGTTGAAACAGCTAGAAACTAATACTTTCTAACAACAATACTTAAAAAAGGGTCCCAAAATTTGGGACCCTTTTTTTATTTGTAGGCCGATGCTATTTTAATAAAATGCATCTATTCAAAATATTTTCAATTACTTCCCAATTAAATTAATTCTGGTTTTATAATTGAGGGATAAAAGGTTGATAAATTATTTAAGACTATTTTATCTAAGTTTGTAGTAAGATGTATTTTTTTAGAAAAAGAGACCCTAACAGGCCCACTAACATTAACATTAAAATAATGCATATTATTAATGCAACTGCTATTATTGTATTTGTTGCAGGCATTTTATGGAAATTAATTGATTGGATTTTATTGAAATGAATAGAATAATAAACACAAAAAATGCTCCGGCCCCTATTGGCCCTTATAGTCAGGCAGTAATAGCTAATGGCTTTTTATTTTTATCTGGGCAAATTGCAATAAACCCCGAGTCAGGAGAGGTTGTACAATCCTCAATTGCAGAAGAAACACATCAGGTTATGAGAAACATTAAGGCTGTTTTACTAGAAGCTTCTTATAGTTTTGAGGATGTTGTTAAGACAACTATTTTTTTGTCAGRTATGGCACTATTTGCCGAGGTAAATGAAATATATGGGTCGTTCTTTCATAAGAACTTTCCTGCCCGGGAAACAGTAGCAGTAAAAGGATTGCCAAAGGGAGTGAATGTGGAGATATCTATGACAGCTTATAAAGGATAGGTTTTGCCAAAATCTAATCTCAGGTATTTTTTTGCTGGTATTTTATCTTTTGCGATCTGGGGATTCTTTTCGATTCCACTAAGAAATCTTAAAGAATTTCCTTCTGAAGAGATTCTATATTATCGAATTTTTACTTCCCTGGTTTTTATTTGGATTGCCATTTTTATTTTCAGACGTAAGTATCTGAAGAGTGATATTGCTTACTTATCATCGGTAACTCCTAAGGAAAGGAAAATAGTGGTTGTGCAGATAGTGGCATCCACTATACTTTTAACCTCGAACTGGTATACCTACATTTATGCGGTAAATAATGTCAGTTTACAGTCTGCAGCATTTGCTTATATGGTTTGTCCGTTAATTACGGCATTTGGCGGCTTTATTCTTTTAAAAGAAGAGTTATCAAGATTAAAGCTCTTATCATTGGCAATAGCCTTATTTAGCATTATTCTGCTCGCTACCGGATCTTTTATTGAAGTGGCGTGGTCTGTTGTTATTGCAACTTTATATGCTTTCTATTTGATTATACAGCGCAAAATGAAAAATCTGGATAAGCTAAACGTTCTGGCAATCCAAATTGCACTGGCCGTACTATTGATGATGCCATTATATATAAGTAAACACGAATCTTTTCCAACTGATTTATGGTTTTGGGGAAACATTACGATAGTTGCAGTGGTATTTACTATTATTCCTTTATTTATGAGCCTATATGCTTTGATAGGAATCCCTTCATCAACTCTTGGAATAATTATTTATGTTAATCCGCTTATTGCGTTTGCCGTGGCTATTTTTTATTTTAATGAACATATTGATTCCCATAAGCTTTCGGCCTATTTGTTATTATTAGTTTCGGTTATTGTGTTTAATTGGAGCATAATAAAAGATATATTTACATTTAATAGAAAAAATATTTAAAGCCTTGTTTGTTTCTACATTAGATACGACTATAGAATTTCTTAAAGGCGTTGGGCCTAAACGTGCTGAACTTTTTCAAAAAGAGTTAGGTATTTTTACTTATGAAGATCTCTTGAATTTTTTTCCCTTCAGATATATTGACAGGACTAGGTTTTATAAGATTAATGAATTAGATCCTGAATTGCCGTATGTGCAAATACTTGGCAGGATAACCAGTAAGGAACAAATAGGCGAAAAACATAAGAAACGCCTTGTTGCCCGACTTACTGATGATACCGGCTCAATTGAACTGGTATGGTTTCAGAGTTTGAAGTGGGTTGATGAAAACGTTACTAAGGGCAAAGTTTATATTGTATTTGGGAAACCCACTGTGTTTAATGGTTCATTTAGTATTTCGCATCCCGACTTGGAGAACTACCCTAGACCAGCAACTATAACAGGTAATTTAAGGTTACAACCCGTATATCATTCTACTGAGAAACTAAAGAAGTTTTTTCTGGATAGTAAGGGGATCCAAAAACTACAGACCTTATTAATTGAACAAAACCTTAAGGAAATAGTAGAAACCATTCCTTCCCATATTCTGGAAAAATATCAAATGGCTGGCAGGAAAGAAGCATTGCTAAATATTCATTTTCCTAAAGACGTTAAGTCGCTGAAATCTGCTGAGCGGAGATTAAAATTTGAAGAGCTGTTTTTTATTCAACTTCAATTATTGCATAATAAGCAGCTACGGGAAATGAGATTTAAAGGTCATTCATTTGATATAGTGGGAGAAAGAATAAATACTTTTTATAAAGAGATTCTGCCATTTGAATTAACAAATGCACAGAAACGGGTGATAAAGGAGATTAGGCTTGATACGCAGAGAGGAATTCAGATGAATCGACTCGTACAGGGAGATGTAGGCAGTGGAAAAACAGTTGTTGCGCTTATGAGTATGCTGCTTGCAAGTGATAATGGTTATCAGGCCTGTATGATGGCTCCTACAGAGATATTAGCACGTCAGCATTATCAATCTATTGTAGATCTGTTAAAGGATCGGTTAGTGAAAGTTGCTATTCTTACAGGCAGCARCACAAAGAAGCAAAGAACACAACTTCATAGTGAGCTTGAAGCTGGTGAGATTGATATTCTGGTTGGTACCCACGCATTGATTGAGGATAAGGTTGTGTTTAAGAATTTGGGACTTGTGGTAATTGATGAACAACACCGGTTTGGTGTTGAACAACGAGCAAAGCTTTGGAGAAAAAACCTTACCCCTCCTCATATCCTGGTAATGACGGCAACGCCAATTCCCCGTACGTTGGCTATGACATTGTATGGGGATCTCGATGTGTCTATTATTGACGAATTACCTGTTGGAAGAAAGCCAATTGAAACAAGACATCTTTATGAAGGGCAGCGCCTARGGATGTTTGGGTTTATGAAGGAAGAGATTAAGAAGGGTCGCCAGGTTTATATTGTATATCCTTTGATAAAGGAGAGTGAGAAGTTAGATCTTTTACATCTTGAGGCAGGGATTGAGCAACTTAGCTATCACTTTCTTTTACCCGATTATCAAATTAGCATAGTGCATGGAAAGATGAGTAACGCAGACAAGCAATTTGAAATGCAGCGCTTCATTGATCACAAAACACAAATCATGGTAGCCACAACAGTTATAGAGGTTGGTGTAAATGTGCCTAATGCTTCGGTAATGGTTATTGAAAATGCGGAACGATTTGGGCTTTCACAGTTACATCAGTTGCGTGGAAGAGTAGGTAGAGGGGCAGAGCAGTCCTTTTGTATTCTAATGTCGGGGAATAAGTTAAGTCCGGATGGTAAGCTGCGTTTAGAAACCATGGTAAAAACAAATAACGGATTTGAGATTTCGGAAATAGATTTACAGCTAAGAGGGCCTGGAGATATTTCCGGAACACAGCAAAGTGGTGTACTGGAGCTCAAGCTTGCTGATCTTGCTAAAGATCAGCAGATACTACAAGAAGCACGTAATACTGTAATTGAAACCCTTTCTACGGATCCTAATCTGGAAAATCCTCAAAATAGTCTCCTAAGAACTTACCTCTCTAAAAGAAGCAGAGGGATAGCATTTGATAAAATATCTTAATCCTCATCACTTCCAGGTAGTGATCCTGAACCTGAATAAGCACCTTTACGTATAATAGGTGTTTTAAGATATTTGTAAAGTTCATCAAGATGCAGTAAGCTCCCGTTTGTAAGATTACCCAGAAATATAATAACAATGTTTTTCTGAACATCACGCACATAAATATGTCTGAATCCATGCCACCATCCTGTGTGATATACTACTTTACGGCCGTTATCTCCGTCAAATATTCGCCATCCATACCCGTAATTAAAGTGCCCGTTGATAGCTTTGTTGTGACCTGTATAGGCGGAATCAAGACTTGCTTTTTTTAGTAGCCTGCCATTTTTTAAAGCTTTGTCATATAGGACCAAATCATGCAGTGTACTATAGATCCCTTTATCACCTACGGGGCCATCCAGAAAATTTTGCGCTACAGAGTATCTCCAAGAACGGTCATGTCCCACAACATCTACTGGTATTTTCGGATAAACAGTGGTTGAATAAACATGAGTATGCTTCATTCCAGCCGGTTTAAAAATGTTCTCCATCATGTAGTCGGAATATGGCTTACCTGTTACTTTCTCTATAATTGCTGCCAGAACCATATAGTTGGAGTTGTTATAGTGAAATCGATTATCCGGTTTAGTATACGGATTTGGTTTTTTCTCTGCAATAACCTGCATCACTTCCTGGTTGGACACTCCTTTTTTCATGTCGCGTTTTTCTTTACGCCATATGTCATCGATGAAATACACATAGTTCATCATTCCACTACGGTGTGAAAGGAGGAGCTTTACTTTGATTCCATCGTATGGAAAGTTAGGGTAAAACTTTTTTACATCATCATTTAAAGAAAGTTTGCCTTGTTCGACCAATTGCATGATAGCTGTACCGGTAAAAGTTTTAGTTACCGAAGCTAGTTCGAATTCAGAGCTTATCTTTAAGCTATCACGATGAAGATAATCGGCCMAACCAATTGCTTTTTCATAAAGGATTTTCCCATCCTTTGCAACGAGCATATTTCCATTAAAACCATATTTTTTATGAAGGTTCTGTACAAAATCAGCTATCCATTTATCACCTTTTGCAGGGTCATATGCTAAAAGTACACTATCGGCCTTATCATCTTCAACAGTACGCTCTTTACTGGGCTCTTGTAATGTTGTGCTTTTTCTCGAATTTGAACAGGCAATAAATAAAAAGGCGGCCATTGAGGCCACTGCTAGAATATTACGATAACTCATGAATTGTGTGTACAGTTTAAAAGCCCGAAAATTAAGGAATAATAATGCTTTTAACGTAAAAGAGTTTTAAACATTGCAGGTTTTATTTTATTTGCGATTTTTTTTGAGGTTGTATTAAACATCTGACACTAAAGGGCTCTTTAAAAATTTTAAAAACCTTAAATTTGTAAACATAAAACTTAGAATACTATGAATTTTAGAATCGAACACGATACGATGGGTGAAGTACAAGTGCCTGCTGATAAATATTGGGGTGCTCAAACTGAACGTTCAAGAAATAACTTTAAGATTGGTCCTGAGGCCTCCATGCCAAAGGAAGTCATACATGCATTTGGTTATTTGAAAAAAGCTGCTGCCTTAGCCAATACTGAACTTGGTGTTTTAACAAAGGAGAAGGCTGAATTAATTGCAAAAGCGTGCGATGAAGTTGTAGCAGGTGGTTTAGATGATCAGTTTCCGTTAGTAATATGGCAAACGGGTTCAGGTACTCAAAGTAATATGAATGCCAATGAGGTAATCGCAAATCGTGCTCACGTTTTAAATGGCGGATTATTGGGTGATGATAAAAAGGTGCTTCATCCGAATGATGATGTAAATAAATCTCAGTCATCAAACGATACTTATCCTACAGCTATGCACATTGCCGCTTATAAACAAGCAGTTGAAATTACCATACCTGGATTAGAGAAATTGCGTAACACTTTACATAAAAAGACAATTGAATTTAATGATATCGTTAAAACAGGACGTACTCATTTTATGGATGCCACTCCTTTAACATTGGGTCAGGAGTTTTCCGGTTATGTTCAGCAAATAGACAACAGTGTCAGAGCGATAAAAAATGCTTTGGTAATGATTAGTGAACTAGCTTTAGGTGGAACGGCTGTTGGGACTGGTTTAAATACACCTAAGGGATATGACGTTCTTGTTGCTAAGAAAATTGCAGAATTAACAGGACTTCCTTTTGTAACTGCACCCAATAAATTTGAGGCATTAGCGGCTCACGATGCCATGGTTGAACTTTCTGCTGCTTACAAACGCACTGCTGTTTCTTTAATGAAGATTGCAAATGACGTAAGGATGCTAAGTTCTGGCCCCCGTTGTGGAATAGGTGAAATCATCATTCCAGATAACGAACCGGGATCATCTATTATGCCGGGTAAAGTTAATCCGACACAACCCGAAGCTATGACTATGGTGTGTGCTCAGGTAATGGGTAATGATGTTACAGTAGGTATCGGTGGAAGTAATGGCCATTTTGAGTTGAATGTTTTTAAACCTGTTATTGCTGCTAACGTTTTGCAATCAGGAAGGCTAATTGGTGATGCCTGTGTTTCATTTAATGATAAATGTGCGGAAGGAATTTTACCCAATTTACCGGAAATTAAGAAACATTTGCAAAATTCTTTGATGCTGGTTACTGCTTTGAATCCTCATGTTGGATATGAAAATGCTGCCAAGATTGCAAAAAAAGCACATAAAGAGAATAAAACCTTACGCGAAGCTTCCATAGAACTGGGCTTGCTTACCGGAGAGCAATTTGATGAGTGGGTTCGTCCGGAGGATATGGTAGGTAGCTTAAAATAGGGCATGACTAAATACCTATATACGTGGAGATTATTGTTTTCTGTGTTATTGTATTTATGCTTACTCTTCTCTTGTAGGAGAATGCCCAATGTACAAGGAGAAGGATCGCCAATTTTACAGGGGATTTGGAATCAAGATAGTATCCTAAACGCAGATCAATTACTGAATTATACACAATATAAATTCAAATTCACCTGTGATTCATTTTATGTAGACTTGGTTACCAATTCTAAAGTGAATTACTATGCTGATTCCTGTTTCAATAATGGAGTGTGGAAAGAATACGCTAAGGGAGTTTATCAGGTTAGAGCTGACAGTGTATTTTTGACAGGTACTTTCACGAAGTCTAATTATAAACAGAAGATTTCGGGATGTTACCAGATAGGACAATATATCAAAACCTTCAAAATTAAATTGGCAGACACAAGTAGGTTATTGCTTGAGGGTACTGATAATCAAAGAGAGGTTGATTTAAAGCGAGTAGAAAAAATAATTTGTACTCCGCAGAGCTTATAGAATAAATGCTGAGGAATTAAATTAGATAAAGATGAAAAGAGTAGGTAAGGTTTTTAGGATAATTATAGTTTTTGCTATAACTGCTTATATGCCATTAAGCGCAGGAGCCTGGGGAATGCTTGGCCATAGAATAGTAGGGCAGATAGCAGAAAGCCATTTAAGTAAGAGAGCAAAAAAAGGGATTAAAGGAGTGTTAGGTTATGAAAGCTTAGCTATGGCAAGTAACTGGGGCGATTTTATTAAATCGGATCCTTCTTATAATTATCTCTATAACTGGCATTTTGTAAACCTGCCTGGAGGATTGGATAAGCAAGGTGTATTTGACTTTTTAGATAAAGATACTGCTGCCAACGTATACAATAAAGTTCCAGAAATGATTTCTGTTTTGAAAAACAAACAGAGCACACCAGATCAGAAAAAACTTGCCATGCGCTTGTTAGTACATCTTGTTGGTGATTTAAATCAACCGATGCATACCGCCCGTAAAGAAGATTTAGGGGGTAACAGAGTTTTTGTTACCTGGTTTGGCGAGAAGTCCAATTTACATAGAGTATGGGACGAATCATTAATAGCGTATCAGGAGTTGAGTTACACAGAATATGCGAATGCTATTAATTATCCTAATGATGAACAATTGAGAGTTTGGAGAGACAGCTCTCTTAAAGATTTTGTATATGGATCTTACATGGCATGCAATAAAATTTACGAGAACACAAAACCTGAAGATAAGCTGAGTTATAAATACAACTTTGACTTTGTTAATCTGTTGAATGAGCAACTGCTAAAAGGAGGGGTTTGTTTGGCAAATATTCTTAATGATATTTATAAATAATGAAGATTCTAATGGTTTGCCTTGGTAACATTTGTCGCTCGCCATTGGCAGAGGGAGTTATGAGGCATTTGATTAATGAAGAAGGATTAGACTGGGAGGTTGCTTCGGCAGGAACAGGTGACTGGCATGTAAATCAGCCTGCTGATAAAAGGAGTATCGCTATTGCGAAAAACTTTGGGTATGATATTTCTACACAAAGGGCAAAACATTTCAATAAAAGCATGTTTAACGAATTCGACAGCATCCTTGTTATGGATAGAAATAACTTAAAGGACGTTCAGCGATTGGCAACAAGTGAAGAACAACGTAAAAAAGTAAAGTTGTTTTTAACTGACGAAAACGAAGTAACAGATCCATATTTCGACAATAATCTTTTTGAACCGGTGTTTTTAGAGATAGAGGCAAGATGTAAGGAATTGATTGAGGAGCTTAAGCGACGTATGTAAACCGATGCGTATTATGGAATCACCAAAATTATTTATGTTACTACTGGGCTGTACCCCTCCGGGCAGATATACGGAACAACATGATGTTTTCTTTACAGTAGGTAATTCATTAAAAGATATTAAAGAAGAAATTATTGCTTTTTGGCCGGAGGCAAATGGTAAAATACATATTGATGCCTGGCGAGAGGTAACAGAAGTTGATGGGTATCAGGTAAAAGTTGTAAGCAAAAAAGATGAACCTACTGCTGATAAACTTTTCTTTTTAAATTTAGGTGGTTATAAAAAAGGGGATTTCGACGAGCTTCACTATAAAATGCTAACTGTTTCTGATGAGAAGGCCACAGCTATTAAAAAGGCAAAAGAAACAGCTTTTTATAAACACGCTGGATTTGAAGGGGCTACATCACATATTGATGATAAGTATGGTGTAGATGTTGATGATGTGTTTGAAATTGAAGATATACTTCCAGCTAGCATTAAAAAAGATTATAAGTTAAAAATCAGTTTGGCAGTGGATACCCCAAAAGATGAAATACATTTAGGTTATCTTATACTAAGTAAGTTATAAGGAAATAAAAAAGGCCAGGAGATTCCCACGAATGGTCGGAAGAAATTCCGGCCATTTTTTATGTTTTGAAAAACAGACCAGGTTCACCGCCACACTGCACCACAATCAAGGCTATAGCTAAGTCTCTCACC
>NZ_JBFTNT010000054.1:0-24114 GCF_056397585.1 Pedobacter sp. 05L430
GTATATATATAAGATATTTATTTCTTTAGGAATTTGAATTCTTTACCAATAAAACGTGCTGCAGCACCTAATTCTTCTTCAATACGTAACAATTGATTGTATTTTGCAATCCTGTCTGAACGAGAAGCTGAACCTGTTTTAATCTGACCACAGTTTAATGCAACTGCAAGATCTGCAATGGTAGTATCTTCAGTTTCACCACTTCTATGACTCATTACTGAGGTATAGCCATTAGTTTGAGCTAAAGAAACAGCATTGATGGTTTCAGTTAATGAACCAATCTGATTTACTTTCACTAAGATTGAATTAGCCGTTTTTTTGTCGATTCCCGATTGCAAGCGAGTTACATTTGTAACAAACAAATCATCACCTACAAGCTGAACTCTATCGCCAATTTTATCAGTTAACATTTTCCAGCCATCCCAATCGTTTTCATCCATTCCATCTTCAATAGAGATAATTGGATATTTTTCGGTTAAAGATGCGAGATAATCAGCTTGCTCAGCACTTGTGCGGATAGCTCCTTTATCACCTTCAAATTTAGTGTAGTCGTATTTACCATCTTTATAGAACTCAGAAGCAGCACAGTCAAATGCTAAAAAGATTTGCTCACCAGCTTTGTAACCTGCTTTTTCAATAGCTTTAATAATGGTTTCAACGGCATCTTCAGTACCATCAAAAGTTGGAGCAAATCCACCTTCGTCACCTACAGCTGTTGAAAGACCTCTGTCATGCAAAATAGCTTTTAAGTTGTGAAATACTTCTGTTCCCCATCTTAACGCTTCAGAGAATGAAGATGCGCCAACAGGCATGATCATAAATTCCTGAAAAGCGATAGGAGCATCAGAGTGAGAACCACCGTTTACGATGTTCATCATCGGGATAGGCAGAATGTTAGCATTAACACCTCCAATATAACGGTATAAAGGCTGACGACTTTCTTGAGCTGCAGCTTTAGCAACCGCTAAAGAAACACCTAAAATAGCATTAGCACCAAGATTTCCTTTGTTTTCTGTTCCATCAAGCTTGATCATTAAGCTATCGATAGCATTTTGTTCAAATACGTCAATACCTTTTAATTCATCAGCAATTTTATCATTCACATTGGCAACGGCCTTTAAAACACCTTTACCTAAGTAAACTTTTTTATCACCATCTCTTAACTCCACAGCTTCGTGCATACCAGTAGAAGCTCCTGATGGTACTGCCGCACGACCAAGGATACCATTTTCTGTAATTACATCTACTTCGATCGTAGGATTGCCGCGGGAGTCAAGTATTTGCCGCGCATGAACATCAATTATTAAACTCATTTTTATTGGTTTTTATTTGTAAATAACCCTTAGTGTAAAATTTACAATTACTAAGGCGATATCCAAAGTTAAAAATTAAACGCAAAAAAGTCGTAATTAATTTAATTACGACTTTTTCATTGGTGAATATTTAATTGTTTTGCTGTTATTGTATTGTTTTTTAGTCAGTTAAGTTTATGTAGTTTCGCTCTTAGCCGCAAAGATAGCTTTATAAACTATTCCGGCTAAAATGGCACCAACTATAGGTGCAACCCAAAATAACCAAAGCTGACTTAGTGCTTCACCGCCAACAAAAAGCGCCTGGCTTGTACTTCTTGCAGGATTAACTGAAGTATTGGTTACAGGTATGCTGATCAGGTGTATTAATGTTAGCCCAAGGCCAATCGCTAATCCGGCAAATCCTTTGGGAGCTCTGTCATCTGTTGCACCTAATATAATGATTAAAAAAATGAAGGTCATTACCACTTCGGTAACCAACGCTGCTGTCATACTATATTTTCCGGGTGATAAATCTCCATAGCCATTGGAAGCAAATCCACCAATAGGATTGCCATTTCCAGTAGCGATAACGTATAACACACCCGCAGCCACAATACCGCCAAGAACCTGTGAAATAATGTAGGGCACCAAATCCTTTCCATCAAAGCGTCCGCCGATCCATAAACCAATTGAAACTGCCGGGTTTAGATGTGCCCCGGAAATATGACCAAGAGCATAAGCAATAGTTACTACTGTTAGTCCGAAGGCGAGTGCTACCCCTGCAAAGCCAATGCCTGCACCTGGATAATTACAGGCTAAAACGGCGCTACCGCAACCGCCAAGTACGAGCCAAAATGTACCGATAAATTCTGCTGCTAGTTTTTTCATACGAGTTTAATTTAGTTTAGTGGTAATGAAGGTTTGGTTTTCTTACTACCTGGTTAATAAATTAATAGAAGAATGTTTGTTTTTATAATGAAATTTAAAAACAATTATTCAATTTTCCTAGGAAAAAGTACAGATTGTCAGAGGATTACTCCCACTTAAACACCTTAACAGCAACGGCATATACGCCGATGCCCCAAATTATCATAATAAGAATCTGATGTTTTACATCCCATAAGCCAGCTCCCTCAAAAGCTACCTTTCTCATGGCATCATTAAGGTAAGTTAAAGGTAATGCACGACTTATTGGTTGAAGCCATGATGGAAATGCATCTATAGAAAAGAAAGTGCCTGACAGCAGAAAGTGAATTAAGGTGAAATGGAAAAAGAAATGGCCAATAAGTATAATAAATACTGCACCACAAAGCGCAAAACCTATTCTTGCAATACCTTCGCCAAATACAATACTTGCCCTGCTAACCGGTGTTGCAAAGAAGCGTTTAATAACTAAGGTTTGTCTTAAACTGAAAAATACAAATGCTGTTCCAAATACACCTGTGCTTAATAAAGAAAAGCCAAGTTGTCCGGGCAGGATAAAATCAATGGTGCGGTAAATTCTACCCTGAACAGTACTTTCATTTAATTGCGCAATGGTAGGTTTTACATCTTTTGAATTTAAAGTATACATCAGGTTGTTTAACACCGATTTAAGTATAGTTCCTTTGTCTAAAGAAGCAGATGTGTATTGAACATTGGCAAGGTAAGCCGGTGTATTATCCTCAGTGTTTTTTTGAACGTTAATAACAGCGTCTATATTTCCTTTCTCAAGTCCTGTTTTTAATTCCGCAGGATCTTTATCCTTTATGATATGAACAACACTGATTTGTTCCAGTGCTTTAATAATAGGATTTTGTAAATCCGATCCTGACGCAATGGCTAAGTCAACCTTAACACCTCCGCGTCCTAAAAAGCCGAAAACAAGAATGAAGATTAGTGGAAAAGCAAGTGTAAAAACAACTGCTGAAGGGCTGCGCATAATAGAACGGAAACTTGCTTTTGCAAGGGCCAGCGTAGCTTTAGTATTATTGTAAGGTTTGCTCATGTTCTTTATTAATTATCCTCGCGCCATTCTTTGCCTGTCAGGTTTATGAAAACGTCCTCGAGGTTGGCCTTTTTAACTTCTTTAGTACGTTCAAAACCACTATTGATCAGATTGTCTATCAGATTATCAGGCGTATCTAAAGCGATGATCTCTCCACGTTCAACAAAAGCAACACGATCACAAAGTTGTTCTGCTTCGTCCATATAGTGTGTGGTGATCACTACTGTTGTTCCGTTATTTCTTATATCAATAATTAAATCCCATAAATTTCGGCGTGCCTGAGGATCTAATCCGGTAGTAGGTTCATCAAGGAAAATAATTTTAGGAGAGTTAATAAGTGTTGTGGCTATAGAAAAACGCTGTTTCTGTCCGCCTGACAGCGCTTTATATTTAGCTTTTGCTTTGTCCTGAAGATTTACCTTTTCAAGCATTTCCATCGGTTTGATGTCTACGCCATACAGACCAGAAAACAATTCCATTAACTCAACCAGATTTAGGTTTGGGTAATAACCGGCTGCCTGTAATTGTACGCCTATAATCCTTTTAATTTTGTTGGCATCTTTGTCTACAGAATAGCCATCAACAATAATCTCTCCTGAAGTTTTTTCGCGAAGGGTCTCGATAATTTCAAGTGTGGTGGTTTTTCCTGCCCCATTTGGCCCTAAAAGACCAAATATTTCATTTTCATAAACTTCAAAGCTAATGCCTTGCACAGCAGTGAAATCGTCATACTTTTTTACCAGTTCTTTTACACTGATAATGGCATTTGTTTTATCCATGTTATAAATGTAAGAAGGTTTAGAGGAATAGAAAACGCTATTCTGCTAAACCTTCTAAAATGTCGGTAAAATGATAATTTTGAACCGGTGAATATTACCAGGCCAATTCGTTCTTAATCATACTTATAAAGTCGTCGAAAAGGTAACGTGAATCATGTGGGCCTGGAGATGATTCAGGGTGGTATTGAACTGAAAATGCTTTTTTGCCTTTCATACGGATACCTTCTATAGACTGATCATTTAAATTAATGTGGGTAATCTCTACCTTTTCTGATTTTCTAACATCTTCAGGGATAACTCCAAAACCATGGTTTTGTGAAGTTACTTCGCAATGATTTTTAATGATATTTTTAACTGGATGATTTAAGCCCCTGTGGCCGTTGAACATTTTCATGGTGCCAATTCCATTTGCTTCTGCAAGTAATTGATGCCCTAAGCATATTCCAAAAAGAGGTTTGTCAGCAGCTAATATTTTTGTAACAGTTTCAATAGCATACGGCATTGCCGAAGGATCACCAGGTCCATTAGAAATAAAATAACCATCAGCACCCCATTTGTCCATTTCCTCGAAAGTAGTTTTAGCAGGGAAAACCTGAACATAAATATCCCTGTCGTCGAAGTTGCGTAAAATGTTTTTCTTGATACCCAAATCTAATGCTGCTATTTTATAGGTAGCATCAGGTGAACCATAGAAATAAGGTGTTTTGGTAGAAACTTTAGAAGATAATTCTAAACCATCCATAGATGGTACCTCGGCTAATTTGCTTTTTAATTCTTCRAGGTCAGTGATTTCTGAAGAAATAATTGCATTCATTGCTCCTTTATTTCTGATGTGACGAACCAAAGCGCGTGTATCGATATCAGAAATGCCTACAATATTTTCATTCTGAAAATAATCCTGTATAGACTCAGAAGCTTCTTTACGGCTAAAACCAATGTTATAATTTTTACAAACTAAACCGGCAATTTTTATACTTTCTGATTCAGTTTCGTCTTTGTGGATACCATAATTTCCAATATGTGCATTGGTGGTTACCATAATCTGGGCGAAATAAGAAGGATCCGTAAAAATTTCCTGATATCCTGTCATACCTGTATTAAAACAGATCTCGCCTGTTGTTGTGCCTATTTTTCCAGCGGCTTTACCGTGGTAAACTGTGCCATCAGCCAGTAACAAGATTGCAGGTAACTTGGTGTAATTAGTCATGGTATTTATTAAGAGAAATTATTGGGATAAAAAAAGGAAAAAATGATGGCTCTAGCGCGGCTTTGATGCCGTTTTTGTAGTTAACAAATGTGCTGTTAAGTGACCCCTTCATTTCGGGATACAAAGATACGTTTTTGAGGATTTAAATCAAGATTTTTTTTTAGATTGTTTCGAATGGCATTTGGCAATTATAAATCGCTCTAAGTTTATATAGCACTATATAAACTTAGACAGGCATTAACAAAATGTCACAAAAACGATAAAACTGTCTTTATTTCGAATGTAAAAACTAATTTTGTCGCTACAAAACTATAGAACTATGTCTGTAAACAAAGAGGTTAAACGCATAACCACACATATACTTCAGGAGATGAAGGCTAGTGGAGAGAAAATAGCCATGTTAACCGCTTACGATTATTCGATGGCCACTATTCTTGATGATGCTGGTTTGGATGTATTATTAGTTGGGGACTCTGCATCTAATGTAATGGCTGGACATGAAACCACCTTACCTATCACACTTGATCAGATGATTTATCATGCTCAAGGTGTAGTTAGAGGAGCAAAACGAGCTTTCGTTGTAGTCGATCTGCCTTTTGGTAGCTATCAGGGAAATTCTAAAGAAGCACTTAATTCTGCTATCAGGATCATGAAAGAATCTGGGGCACACGGCGTAAAGCTTGAAGGTGGAACAGAAGTAGCAGAGTCAATATCGCGCATCATTACGGCCGGAATTCCTGTTATGGGGCACCTTGGATTARCACCTCAGTCTATTTATAAGTTCGGAACTTATACTGTAAGAGCAAAAGATGAAGATGAAGCAGAGAAGTTAAAAACTGATGCAATTGCGCTTCAGGAGGCTGGTTGTTTTGCTATTGTGCTTGAAAAAATACCAGCAAAATTAGCTAAAGTAGTTTCTGAAAGTTTACAAATTCCTACTATAGGTATTGGCGCGGGCCCTGATTGCGATGGTCAGGTCTTGGTTGTTAATGATATGATTGGTTTAACAAAAGGTTTTAAACCTCGCTTCTTGCGTCAATATGTAAATCTGTATGATGGTATATTGGGAGCTGCACAGTCGTACATTAAAGATGTGAAAGCAAAGGATTTCCCGAACGAAAAGGAGCAGTATTAATGCCGGTAACTGATAAAGATGTGCTTTACGAGGACAATCACCTTATAGCGGTACTGAAACGCGCAGGTGATATTGTGCAGATTGATGAAACTGGAGATGAGCCTCTTGATGAGCAGGTTAAAAAATATCTTGCTAAAAAGTATAATAAACCTAATAGTGCTTTTTTGGGTGTTGTGCACCGTTTAGACAGGCCCGTTAGTGGAGTAATACTTTTTGCTAAAACAAGCAAGGCATTAGAGCGGATGAATGCAGTATTCAAAAATCGCGAAGTAAAAAAAACGTATTGGGCCATTGTTAGGAATAAGCCTGCTAAAGCTTCAGGTACACTTGTTCATTGGTTAGTAAAAAACCCTCAAAAAAATATTGTTACTCCGCATAATGTTGAAGTTCCCGGAAGTCAGCGTTCGGAATTAAGTTATAGGTTAATAGGGGAACTTGGTGGTTATTACCTGATTGAAGTTGATCCGCTTACCGGGCGTTCTCATCAAATAAGAGTACAGCTATCTACTTTAGGATGTCCTATTGTTGGTGATAACAAATATGGTTATCCCAGAGGAAGCAGAAAGGGTAGTATCTGCTTACATGCGCGTAGATTGCAATTTATTCATCCAGTAAAAAAAGAGCCTGTAAATATTTTTGCTAAGCTACCTGTTGATGGTTTTTGGGAACGCTTTGAAAATTTTTAGCCTATTTACAATCTGTTAAAGAAAATACCATTGCGTCTCCAAATTTTAATTTTGATCTGTCTTTAAATACAGTTTTGCCGTTTTTCTCTTCTACTTCGCCAAAGCCCTCATATAGTTTTCTGTCTCTTTTTAAAAATACAACTTCTCTGGTTGAGCGCATCCCTTCCGAATCGAAATTGTATTCTGCTAGAATTGTGTCGCCTTTAACCTCTCCTGAAATGGTCCCCTTGTTACTATCTTTTTCAAATAGACTATAACTCAAATCACCGGTCAATTCGTCATTTTCTGTGTTTATTTTAAGTTTGGCAGTATCTCTGTTTTTAGTGTAGATATAGCACTCAGATATTTTTTCCTGAACAGGTACAGATGGTGTTAGAGAAGTGTCCATGGATGTTACTGAAGTACTGTCGACACTTTTATCATCAGTATTGCTGCTATTACAAGYGGAGGCAAGTAGTGCAATGCCTGTTAAAAGTAGAAGTGATTTTTTCATAATGATATTGGTTGGAATTATTTATCTACAATAGCCTTGCCAAAAGCCAATACGGCTGAGCATTTAGTTTATTCGGGAGAGTTATTGTTTTATCGTCGTCCGTATATTTATGATAGTAAAATCATTTATAAATCAAACTACAGTATGGATCAATTATCCCGCCGTMAATGGCTAGGAAGAGTTTCTGTGCCCGCACTTACGGTAGCCGGAGCTTCGTTAATTAGTGCAAAGATACCCCAGGCAGAAAGCAGAACGGATGTTTACAATATCAGAGATTTTGGAGCTAAAGGAGACGGCAAGGTGCTCGATACAAATGCTATTCAGAATGCTATAAATACTTGTAGTGATAATAAAGGGGGTGTGGTGATGATCCCTGCCGGCGTATTTCTGTCGGGAACTCTGGAGCTTAAATCTAATGTAACTTTGCACCTTTCTACAGAAGCAAAACTTTTGGGAAGTCCTAAAAGAGAGGATTATACAGCAGGAAAAGGAATTCCCGAAGGAAATGGGAATATTGTATTCTTATATGCCGTAAATGCTGAAAGACTTAGTATAGAAGGCAAGGGGACTATAGATGGAAATGGTCTCGCATTTTATACAGGAAAGGGCGACAATACCGGGCCTGGACAAAACGGAGTAAACGGCAATTTTGATCGGCCTCATCTCTTAATATTTTACCAGTGTACTAACTTGCGGATGGATGATGTTTTTATGGCTGCAAGCGCATATCATTGCGTGCGATTATTGAAGTGCAAACATGCGTATATTGATGGTGTACGGATTTACAACCGGGTAAATAAAAATAATGATGGCTTTCATTTCAATAGCTGTCAATATGTTCATTTGATTAACAGTGATGTTCAATGCCAGGACGATGCCTGTGCCTTATTTGGTAGCAATAAGTTCGTTACAGTAACTAATTGTAGTTTCAGTACACGATGGTCAATATTTCGTTTTGGGGGTGGTGAATCACAAAATATTGCTATTACTAACTGCCTTATTTATGATACTTATGGTTGTGCAATAAAGATCAGTGCCGGTGCTGCAGGTATACAGAACTTTAGCTTCTCAAATATAGTTATGGAAAATGTAACCGGTCCAATCGGTATTGGCTTCAGCGGGGTAAATAGTAATAAAAATGCAGAAAATAATCAACTTGCCGGGAAACCCTATCTCCGAAATATTTCATTTAATAACATAAGGGCTAATGTTGTAGCATTGCCAGTTCCTCATCCTGACATTCATTTTGATTTACATACATGGGAGGGTGAAAAAAACTCATGCATTACCTTGAATGCAATGGGCGAATATTATATTGAAGACATCAGTTTTACCGATGTTCATATAAAGTATGCGGGTGGGGGAACTGCAGAACAGGCAGAAAAGCGAGACGTGCCCAATATTGCAGCTGAATATTTTGGTGTATGGGACAAAACACCAGGTGGGCCGCCAGCTTATGGTTTATATGCCCGAAACGTAAAAGGCTTAAGCTTGCATAATGTGCGGTTTGAGTTTGAGAAGAATGACCTTCGGCCTGCTGTAGTTTTTGATAATGTTCAGGATGTTTCTATAAATGGCTTAAGTTTGCAAGGAAGTTTAGATGCTCCTTCATTGCTTCGGATCACAAATTCCAAAGATATATTGCTTACAGGTGTCCGTGTTTTAACCCCCTGTAAAGTATTGCTTAGTTTGGAAGGGACAGGTAACGAGTTCGTTAATATAGATGGGGGCGAATTAAGAAAAGCCAAACAGCAGGTAGTTTACCTTAACGGGGCAAATGAGAAGTCGGTTAAAGTTAGGCTATAAAAGGTTTGCGGGAATAAGTTGGTACTACATATTAAGCAAGAATCAGATTTTATTGTATAAACAAATGAATACTTTTGAGATATGAATAAACAAGTCATATCTATTGAAGTCCCTAGGAATTTTGATTTCGAAGAGTGTTTGTGGTTTTTGGATAGAAACTTTGACGATTGCATGCACAAAGTAGATGCAGATCAGGTTATAAAGGTTATTGAAATTGAGGGTCGCCAGTTATTGGTTAKCGTAGCCTTTTATGAAGGTAAATTACTGATCGAAGTACTTGTAGGAGATCTGGAAGAAAACGGTGTAAAAAAGCTCAAACAATTTGTATCTGATTGGTTTGACCTTGAAAAAGATATGGAATCCTTTTATCGATTAGTAAAAAATGATGAAAGGCTAGCTTATATGGTAACAGCATATAGCGGGTTAAGATTAATAGGTATTCCTAATTTATTTGAAGCTATTTGTTGGGCAATAATAGGGCAGCAGATCAATCTCACTTTTGCATATAGATTAAAAAGACGACTGGTAGAAAAGTACGGAACTTATATTCCTTTTAATGGTGTCAATTATTATGTGTTTCCAGATTGCAAGGTCCTTGCGGAACTTTTTATAGATGATTTGAGAGAAATGCAATTCTCAAGAAGTAAAGCCGAATACCTGATTATTATTGCTAAGGCATTTGCCAGTGGAGAAATGAGCAAAGATAATTTACTTGCTTTGCCGGACCTTAACGCAAGACAAAAAGCATTGAATAGTATAAAGGGCATAGGTGTGTGGACTGCCAACTATGCCCTTATGAAATCTTTAAAGGAACATTCATGTGTTCCTTATGGCGATGCAGGGCTTTTAAATTCTTTGTTAAACCATAATATCATTACAGATAAAAAACAGCATGAGGAAATTCAGGCATTTTTTAGAAATTATCCTGGATGGGAGAGTTATCTGGTGTTTTATCTTTGGAGAAGTCTTGCAAATAAAGAATAAGGTCTTTTATTCTTGAGAATTTGTTTTTGCAGCCTCCCATCCTATTATTGCTGTTTTACGGGAACTACCCCAATGATACTGCCCAAATTCTCCTGTGGATTTAATGACTCTGTGGCATGGAATCAAAAAAGCAACGGGATTGTTCCCAATAGCTGAGCCCACTGCTCTATTGGCTTTTGGATTGTTAATTGCAGATGCGATGGTAGCATAGGTAGATAAATCTCCCATAGGAACCTTTAACAAGGTTTCCCATACTTTTATTTGAAAAGGGGTGCCCTTTAAATGAAGTTTAATTTCATTTAGTCTGCTCCAGTCCTGAGTAAAGATGTAAAGTGCATTCTGCTGTATCATATCCAATAGCTGACAATACTTAGCATTAGGGAATGTGCTTTTTAACATTGTTAATGCCTCTATCTGGTCATCAGCAAAAGCCATATAGCAAATTCCTTTTTTTGTTGATGCGACTATTAGAGATCCGAAAGGGCTTTCTGCATAGCTATAGTTTATGGTAAGCTGTTCCCCTCCATTTTTAAATTCACCCGGAGTCATTCCTTCTATATTTATGAAGAGATCGTGCAGACGACTGGTGCCTGATAATCCTGTCTCATAGGCTGCATCAAATAAGGTTGTTTCTTTATCTTTAAGGATGCTTTTTGCGTATTCAATAGAAAGGTACTGCAGGAATTTCTTTGGAGTAACGCCTGCCCATTCTTTAAACATCCGTTGAAAATGAAATGGACTCAGGTTAATATGCTCAGCAACTTGATCTAGCGAAGGTTGTTGTTTAAAATTTAATTTTAAATATGCTATCGCCTCGGCAATTCTGTTGTAATCAATTTGGCTTAATGTTTCCATGATCTTTAATTTAATATAACAAAATTACGCTGATAAGCCAGACAATAAAACCCGAAACTTGCTAATCATTAAATTATGGTGGCCCGCTGTAACTGGCAACAACACGCTTTGTGTTAGGTACTGGATGTCCGGCTTTAGAGTGCCGATTGTTCGGCAAAAGTACCTGTTTTGCGAAGTAAAGTCGAAGCATCGTCGAACAAGCATCGATCTAGCACGGATCCTGGTATTTGGAATTTACAATTATTACCTTACCTTTGTACTGTAATAATTTTAGTTACAGAATGAATAACTCGAGATTTGCTATTTCTTTACATATACTTACTTTACTTGAAAGGGCTAAGGGTGAACTGTTGTCATCAGAATTTATGGCTGGAAGTATAAATATAAATCCAGTATTGGTAAGAAAGGAATTAAGTAATTTAAGGAATCATGGATTTGTTGATAGTAAAGAGGGAAAAAATGGGKGGAGCTATTTAAGTAAATCTGCAAAAGAGATTAATCTGGCAGATATTTATAAGGCAGTAAAACAAAATAATTTGCTAGGTATTTCTAAGAATACACCTAATCCGCAATGTTCTGTAGGTAAACAAATGAATACACATTTGAATAACTTGTATAATTCGACAGAGCAGGCATTAGTAAAAGAACTTTCGTCTCAAACACTTGCGGATTTCAGCAATCATTTTGATTGATTTTTTTATATATAACTGTAATGAAAAATGTTACAATAACATTTAAAAATAAATAAGGATATGAAAACAGCATTAATTGGCGCAAGTGGTTTCGTAGGAACCGCCATTTTAGAAGAATTACTTAATCGCGGGCATGAGGTTACCGCTATTGTACGGAGTCCTGAAAAGATTAAAATTGACAACAATAATTTGTTTGTTAAAGGTGTTGATGTAAATGATACATTGGCTTTAATAGAAACATTAAAAGGAAGTGATGCAGTAATCAGTGCATACAATAGCGGATGGACAAACCCGAATCTGTACCACGACTTTATAGCAGGTTCCGAGGCCATTCAAAAAGCTGTTAAAGCATCTGGAGTGGATCGCCTAATTGTTGTTGGAGGTGCAGGTAGCTTGGAAATTGATGGTAAACAATTAGTTGACGGACCTGATTTTCCTGCGGATTATAAAGCCGGTGCTACTGCGGCCAGAGATTATTTAACTTCACTTAAACAAGAGGAATATTTGCAATGGAGTTTCTTTAGCCCTGCTATTGAAATGCACCCCGGCATTACAACCGGTCGAACTGGTAAATATCGTTTAGGAACAAATAGCCCTGTGTTTAATGAAGATGGTAGAAGTACTTTGTCGGTTCAGGATTTGGCAATGGCAATTGTTGATGAACTAGAAAATAACAAACATCCTCGTCAGCGTTTTACAGCTGGCTACTAATTTAGGCTACTAATTTAAAACTATAAGGTGCGTTTTTTTGCTCACCTTATAGTTTATAAGATGTATTGATATTAGATAATTACTAGTAAATGGCTAGATATAATCTTACTTTTGCGCCATATTTTAAAGAGCAATGCCGAGAAAGAGAATCAGGAAGCACTATCGTAGGGCAAGGTATGTATTATATCGTGAAACTTTAATTGATGCTAAAGAGCACATTTTAACTTTTATTGGGTCATTTATTGGGATAGGCTTAATAGGATTGTTAAATAGCAAGTATCTGGTGGCCAATGATAATTTGTATCTGATAGGTTCTTTTGGCGCGTCTTCAGTATTAATTTACGGCATTGTTAATAGTCCCCTGGCACAACCAAGAAATTTAATAGGTGGTCATTTGATTTCGGCAATAATTGGAGTAACCATTGCTAAATTTTTTCCTGGCGAGAGTTGGCTGGCTTGTGCCTTAGCTGTATCGATATCTATAGTTGCAATGCAAATCACCAAAACATTGCATCCTCCTGGTGGAGCAACAGCATTAATAGCCGTAATTGGCAGCGAAAAAATTAAGGCCTTAGGTTATATGTACGTATTATCTCCAGTATTATCGGGGATAATGATTCTATTTTTAGTAGCGTTGATATTTAATAATTTAAGACATAGAAGATATCCTACTCAGAGCATATTTAAAAAATAAGCTAATTAAATACAGACCGTTGTTCCAGTTTCTTTAGCGTTTCTAATGCTTCATCTGGTTTATTAGTCCCAATTAATAGTCTGGATCCATTTTTTAAAACCAGTTGTATGCCTTTGTTTCCAGAAACGTTAAACGCCATTCCTTTGGTTAGGAAACCAAATCTAAATCCCCAGCCACCATATTCGGTAATAGGATCATATTGCCTCACAGAAAATCTTTGAATATTATCCCAGGAATATTTTTTCAAAGTTAAATGGAAGGGGAAAAAACGTACATAAATGCCATCTTTTTTAATATAGGTTTCTAGTTTTAATGTTAAAACTGCAAGTGTAAACAATAGCATTAAGCCAGAGGCTATTAGCAACTGCATGTTACTCATAGAGTTGTCATCAAATGATTTTCTTTGAAAAACCTGATAAAAAACGCCGTAAAAGAATATTGAGTTAGCTCCAATAAGGATTGCCCAAATCCATTTTTGCCCAAATCGCTGTTTTTCTGAAAATAGAGTTTCGTTGTTAGGATTCATGTTTCATATTGTCTAACAACAAATTACAAACATTTAATTTAAAATGAAAGATGAGGAAAAAATAGTTGTTAACTAGTTATAAACATATTAACAACCCGCCATAAAAGTTCCTTGTTGCTGCGACATTAAAATACCGCCCACCGAGAGCATTCAGGTCATTGCCTAAGCTGTATTTTTCGTTTAATATGTTATCTGCTCCTATGTAGATTTCAAAGGGAACATTTCCTATGTATAAGTTCTTTTTCCCAATTTTAGCTTGTACCAGGTGATATTTCCTTGCGTAAACTGTATTTGCATCATTAAGTGGGATACTAGAAGTATAGTTATGCTGTAAAAATACAGAAAAGCTCTTAGGTAATTGTAAATCGGTGCTACTAACAATTGTTGTTTTAGGAACTCCGGTAAGGTCATTTCCAGAGAAATTATTGGTCTTGTCCAGGTACTGATCAAATTTAAAATGACTAAGTGTATATGAATTTTTTAACTGCAGACCTTTAACAAAATGTATATTATTGAGAGGAATAATCCAGAAAGCTAAAGAACTTTCGAGACCCCATTGTTTTGTGCCTCCTGCATTTATAAAATACTCTGCTTCTTTTTCATTGACTAAAACAGTGCGTCTAACAATTGCATTTTTAAGATTGTAATAAAATCCGGTTACATCAACAAATAGCCTTTTGTTCACACCTTCATATCTTACTCCAGTCTCATAATTCCAGCCATATTCAGGTTGTAAATCAACATTAATTACATTGTTTGATGCCCTTACTTCGGCAAGACTTGGGGGAGAATATCCTTTGCTCACGGAGGTTCTTAACGACAATTGATCATCTATTTTATAGGACAAAGCTACCCTTGGCATGAACTGGATATCAAACCTGTTCGTTTTTTTAGGAATGGCAACTGGAGCAATGCTCTTGTAGTTGTATCCATAGAGATTGGCACTTGCAGATAATTCAATGAACAGTTTTTGAAGAAGATCGATACTTAAATGGGCGAATGCGAAGCTGGAATTTGCGTTTAGTTTATCCGATGCCTGAACAGCACCCCGCTGACCGTAATTATTATCATAGTTATCAAAATCGGTACCAGTTTTCATACTTTCCAGCCCCAGGTTAAACTTCCATTCTACATGAGATGTGTTTCTAGTGTATTCCAGATAAGAGCGGAGCCCCAGAGTAAATTCTTTCCGTTTTTCATAGTTGGTTATAAAGGGGTTCTTAAAATCTGTATAAGATGAGAATACGGAGATAACATGTTTGAAATTACCGTTTATTATCCAATTGTTGGAGATGCCGCCATATAAGGTTTTGCTATAGATACCCGCTTTTTGATCTATTGCACTTTTGATCTGTCCTGCAGCCGGACGAGATAATTTTGGATTTTGTTGATATTGAGCCTCAGTTAATCCACCAGGAGTATTATAGTGTAGATCGGAATAGAATAACAATGCTTTTAAGTTCGCGTTTTTTGTATAATCCCACTTTTGCAGCGCCTGAAAATACTTGCGGTCCATATTGCTGTGATCGCGATAGCCATCGCTTCGCTGATAAGCTTGTGTAATGCTTAATTTATACTTTCCCGATTGATGTTGTAATAATGCATTTTGATGAAAAGCTCCAAATGATCCACCCTCCAGTTTTAACACAACAGAAGTGCTGTCCGTTGGTACGTTAGTGCCTTGGGGTTGTATCAAGATGACGCCACCAGAGTTAGCCCCATAGATACTGCTCTGTGGGCCTTTTAAAATTTGAAGTTGTGATGCGCCTGCGACATCGAGAGCATTCAGATAACTATTACCCCCTGCATCAGTTAAAGGGAAGTCGTCCATGTAAATTTTAATATTCCTTATTCCAAAAGGCGATCTTAGTAAGCTGCCTCTTATAGATAACCGGTAGCTTCCAGGAGAACGTTCTTCCATTCTAACCCCCGGAACTGTATTTACAGCTGAGACAAATGAGTTGCCGGATTGTTTATTAAGGGTTCCACTATCAATAAGGCCAATTGTACCTGTAGATCTGATTAAAGATTGGTTGGAAAAATAAGGTCTTATGGTAACCTGATTTAATCTTCTGATAGAATCCTGTTGTGCCTGAGCAAAGCTTGTAACTCCTATGAGGGCAAATAGTCCTGTTAAAAATGTTTTCATTCTTTAACAAAGCTAAAATTTACCAGCTAATAATTACCATCATCTATTGGCTATTTACTGTTTAATATATTCAGTTAAACACCATGAAATTCATCTGTTTATTATATCTTTAGGCGATTTTAATAGAAAGCACGTTTATCATAAACAATACTGCTTTATTTTTTTTATTCATATAATCGTATTTATAAAAATATGTCAAATACATCAAAAATTATCTATACCAAAACAGATGAAGCGCCAATGTTGGCAACCTATTCATTATTACCAATTGTACAAGCTTTTACGGCCTCGGCAGGTATTGATGTAGAAACCAGAGATATTTCTTTGGCCGGAAGAATTTTGGCAAACTTTCCTGAATTTTTAAAGGAAGACCAAAAAGTTGGAGATGCGTTGACAGAATTAGGCCAGCTAGCAACCACACCGGAGGCAAATATTATCAAATTGCCTAATATTTCGGCTTCTATTCCACAATTGGTTGGTGCGATTACCGAATTACAATCGCAAGGATTTGCTATCCCTAATTATCCTGATAATGCGCAAACAGAGGAAGAAAAAGCAATCAAAGCAAAATATGCAAAAGTTTTAGGTTCAGCAGTTAACCCAGTTTTACGTGAGGGTAACTCTGACCGTAGAGCACCAAAAGCGGTTAAGAATTACGCAAAGGCTAATCCCCATTCAATGGGAGCGTGGTCTGCAGATTCGAAAACCAAAGTTGTAAGCATGAGTGAAGGTGATTTTTATGGATCTGAGAAATCAGTTACTTTAACAGAAGCTTCTCAATTTAGGATAGAATTTGTAGACACTAATGGATCTGTTACGGAACTAAAGGGCTTATCGCCATTAAAAGCCGGTGAGGTTATCGATAGTTCTGCAATGAGTCTTTCTGCATTAAAATCTTTCGTGTCTAAAGCTATAGAAGAGGCAAAGGCAGCGGGAGTTCTACTTTCGGCGCATTTAAAAGCCACGATGATGAAGGTTTCTGACCCAATCATTTTTGGAGCTATAGTTGAAGTTTACTTTGCAGATGTGTTTGCTAAATATGCAGATTTATTTAAAGAATTAAATGTAGATACCCGCAATGGTTTAGGAGATGTTTATGCTAAAATTGCAGGGAACCCTAAACAGGCAGAAGTTGAGGCTGCAATCGCCGAGGCAATTGAAAATGGTCCGGCAATTGCCATGGTAAATTCAGATAAAGGAATTACCAACCTTCATGTGCCATCTGATGTAATTGTTGATGCTTCTATGCCTGCTATGATCCGTACTTCAGGACAGATGTGGAATAAAGATAACAAGCAACAAGATACGATTGCTATCATTCCAGATCGTTGCTATGCTGGTGTTTATACGGCTACAATTGATGATTGCAAAGCTCATGGTGCTTTTGATGTTACTACAATGGGTTCTGTGCCAAATGTAGGTTTAATGGCACAAAAGGCAGAGGAATATGGTTCTCATGATAAAACTTTCCAGGCAACTGCTAACGGGACAATCCGGGTAACAGATGCCAGCGGTAAAGTTTTCTTTGATCAAAAAGTTGAAAAAGGAGATATCTTTAGGATGTGTCAAACCAAAGATGCACCAATTCAGGACTGGGTAAAACTTGCTGTAAACAGATCTCGTTTATCGGCTACGCCGGCAGTTTTCTGGTTAGATGAGAACAGGGCGCATGACAGAGAGATCATTACAAAAGTAAATAAGTACTTATTGGATCATGATACGACTGGTTTAGACATCCGTATTTTATCACCAATTGAAGCAACGAAGTTTACGCTAGACAGAATTCGTAAAGGAGAAGACACCATTTCGGTAACCGGTAATGTCCTGCGTGATTATTTAACTGATTTATTCCCGATTTTGGAATTAGGTACATCGGCAAAAATGCTTTCTATAGTGCCATTAATGAACGGAGGAGGCTTATTCGAAACCGGAGCAGGTGGCTCGGCGCCAAAACATATTGAGCAGTTCATTCATGAAGGTTATTTGCGTTGGGATTCATTAGGAGAGTTTTTAGCATTAGCTGTTTCCCTTGAACATTTAGGGCAAACTCAAAATAATCCAAAAGCTTTGGTACTTGCTGAAACTTTGGATTTGGCAACTGAGAAATTCCTTGCTAATGATAAATCTCCGGCCCGTAAAGTAGGCCAGATAGACAATAGAGGTTCGCACTTCTATTTGGCTTTATATTGGGCAGAGGGTTTAGCTGCGCAAACTAAGGATGCAGAATTGCAGGCTAGATTTGCCCCATTAGCTAAGGCTTTAACTGAAAATGAAGCAAAGATTTCAGGAGAGTTGATAGGAGCGCAGGGTAAACCACAAAATATTGGAGGCTATTATCATCCTAATGACGATTTAGCTTTTACAGCAATGCGCCCAAGTGAAACATTCAATACTGCTTTGACAAATTTATAAGATAAAAAAAGTTTATATAAGAAGCCCGTTTGCATTTGTAAGCGGGCTTCTTATTTAAATCCAAAACGGAAAACAATTCAGGATCTTTTTAGGTTTTATTTACACATCATATTCATAGAGACTATAATTGTTTATAAAAACAATTTTATCTAAGTTTATATATAAAATTTACTGTTATGAGCGCAGACCAAAACAATGTTCCCGGACCAAGAAAAGCACTCGACAAACTTCATCCAACCGAACTGGGAGAAACTAAAGATTTTAATAATTTATCATACGATAAGACCCGAAACAGCTTTGAATTTGATGTAAGGGGTGAAGATAGTGAGTATGATCACCCATTGCCATATGATACCTCTGCGCCAAATGGTGAGGATAGTATTTCTACATATGATGAAGCAAATCCATATAATGGTTCAGCGTATGATGAAGATCAACAAATTGGAGAAAACCTAGAAAGTGCTGCTATGCACATCGACACATTAGAGAGCCTTGAGCTTGAGCCAGAAGATCAGCTGCTGGCACGCACTCCCGAGGATGAACGGGATGATTTGGACGAAGAGGGGTATCCTGTTAATGACACGCCGCCGGGAAAGCCTCATTAAGAATTAACGTCGAGATTAAAGCGTTTACGCATTTCTTCCAGTTTAGGGTTCTTCTCAATCAGGTATTGGTATTTTTCAGTATTGGTATAAAGTCTGTTGACTACAGTTCTTGCTACCTGTTTAGCCTTAATGGTTAGGTTAAAGTTTTTCAGATTTGGCCTTAAGAAATTAAGGAAATCTATCATTTCTTCCTGTAATAAACCTTCCTGTAGTTTATGTTCTACGTGTACAGTAATTTCCTCAGGAGAATCAAGTATTGGAGCTGAACTGCTAAGCAGGGTGTATATGTTTATTTTGCCATCATCTTTTGCCTTATTTGCATATTGGGTCCATAATGCTGATAGCTGTTCATAGGTAAAAGCCTCTCTTGCATCTCCGCTAATGTATTTCGGCTCGTCGCCATCCTCGCCTTCCGCTACACGGCCAATGTCATTTAGTGATGGTATTAATGTCGCCACTTTTTTAACGTCGGCGAGAGGTTTCAGTGCAATCTTCGTGGCCGGTGGCGGGCTCGCTATCTTTGCTGCAGGAATTGATGGCAGGCTAGATGAATTCTGTTCAGCTATCTTATTTGGGGTCTCTGCTGAGACAGTGTTTGTAGGTGCAGACGAACTTACATTAGTTTTTTTTTTAATCTGATCTGTGTCAGTGGCGGAGTTGTTATTAGGCTGCTGGGCGAGTTGAAGTACCGAAGGGATGTGGCACATTTTTATTAAAGCCAGTTCTACCTGTAATCGCTGGTTTTTACTGTTTTTATAATTGAGATCACATTGATTGGCAAGATTTAGCGCAGTAAGTATAAATGAAACAGGTGTTTGCTGACTTTGTGAAATGTACTTCTGCTTAATATTTTCACTTACTTCTAAAAGCTTTGTGGTTTGAGGATCCTTAGCAACTAATAAATTACGTAGGTGACCTGCCAGCCCATTTATGAAATTATTGCCATCAAAACCATTATTTAAGATTTCGTCAAATAAGATTAATGCATTACTAACATCTGCACCGGTCAGGTTTTGAGTAAGCTTAAAATAATAATCGTAATCAAGGATATTCAGGTTGTCGATTACAGATTTGTAGGTTAAGTTTTTATTGGTATAACTCACAATCTGGTCGAACATAGAGAGTGCATCTCTTAATCCACCATCAGCTTTTTGGGCAATAATATGTAATCCATCGGCCTCAACTGAAATATTCTCACGTTGTGCAATCTTATTCAGATGGCTGGATATATCATCGACCTGAATCCTATTAAAGTCAAAAATCTGACATCTTGATAGGATAGTTGGCAGTATTTTATGCTTCTCTGTTGTGGCTAATATAAAAATAGCATAAGATGGTGGTTCTTCAAGCGTTTTCAGAAATGCATTAAATGCATTTGCAGATAGCATGTGTACCTCATCTATAATGTAAATTTTATATTTCCCGGCCTGTGGGGGAATGCGCACCTGCTCAATTAAACTGCGGATGTCGTCAACAGAGTTATTTGATGCAGCATCGAGCTCATGAAAATTAAATGAATGACCAGTCTGAAATGAAACACATGAATCACATGTTCCGCAGGCTTCCTGATCTTCAGTTAGATTAGTACAGTTTATAGTTTTAGCTAGAATACGGGCACAGGTAGTTTTACCTACACCTCTGGGGCCACAGAATAAAAATGCCTGGGCTAACTGATTGTTCTTAATGGCATTTTTTAGCGTGCCTGTAATATGGTGCTGTCCAACAACGGTTTCAAACGTTGCCGGGCGGTACTTACGGGCTGATACTATAAAATTTTCCATTCGCCAACGAAAATATGAATTTTTGTTGAGGTTGGAATGTGGTAATTTGGAAATGTTGAAAAATTGACTGTAAAAGTAGAGCGCTGCTTACTTGAAAACGGATTTCAGTTCTTTTCTGTATTCTGACGCACTTTTTCCTGTGAACTCTTTAAATAGCTTATTGAAATGGCTGAAGTTATTGAACCCACTTTCGTAACTGATATTTGCAATACTGATCTGCTTCTCTGCCAAAAGCTTTGCGGCATGTACCACCCGATATTCATTTACGAATCTGGTAAAAGTTTTTTTTGTTATTTTCTTAAAGTACCTGCAAAAGGATGGGGTAGTCATGCTGGCCATCTCTCCTATAGCCGCGAGATTAATTTCTTCCTGAAAATGATCTTTAATGTAGTTAAAAATCATATTGATTCTGTCATTGTCCTGAACTTGCATTTCCATGGAGAAACCTGAGGCATTTAAAATTTTGTAGTCTTTAGCATTTTCCAGGTCCTTTAAAACGCTCAATAATGTTAGAAGTCTATCAAAAGGTTGTTKGTTATCCATACTTTCTATTCTCTTGCCAACTGTTTTTTTTGTTTCGGCTCCGAAAGCAATACCTCCCTTTGCTTTATTAAAGAGGTCTGAGATGTATTTTGTTTCCTGTAGTTTTAAAAAATCAATCCCCAGGAAGGTTGGTTTCATTTGAATAACCGTTTCATTCTTGTTGGCTGTATTACTGTCCGTGAAGCCACAATGGGGCAGGTTACTGCCGATTAGTATTAAATCCCCATCTGTATAATAAGAAAGGTGACTCCCGATTTGCCGTTTACCGGATCCCCCGTTTACAAAGACCATTTCTATTTCGGGGTGGTAATGCCATACATGTGCCTTATTGTTTAGTTTCTCTGCATATTTTGAATAGTAAAAGGAGCTTCCGAAAGAAGATTCAATGATTTCAAAGCCTGGTTTTGTATTCCTCATTTTCTTTTTATTCGTTTTTTTAGTGAATAAAATATGATTTCTGAAGTTAATTTCAAATTGAGGGTTAATATAGCATAGATATATGGAAATATGCAATAAATTTTTGATTGAAAACAGCGGTAATTTTGGTTTATAAATTAATTGTTCAATTTAAATAGTTTTGATATGAAAAATTTTATAAAAATCAGTTTGATCGCAGTTTTATTAATTAATTCTGTTGGTTTGTATGCAAGTGAGGGTAATTTTTCGATTAAACTTAAGGATGTAAACGAAAAATCAGTCACTTTTTTTATTAATGAAACGCAGGTTGTTGAAGTGTCTTTATATGATGCTAACAATGAGGTTGTATATGGAAAAAAGATAAATGCATTAAAAGGTTCTACAAAGACATATGATTTGAATTCGCTTCCAGATGGGAGCTATAGATTTCAGCTGAAAACAGAATCTAATACGGCGGAGTATAAGATACAGCTTAAGGACGGTAAGGCTTCTGTTTCAGACCCTTTAGTTGCTGATGTGGTTCGGCCAGTGTTAACGAAAGAAAACGGGATTATTACTTTAAATTTTGAAAATGCTCCAAAGGGGCCCCTAGAAATTCAAATTTTAGACCGATATAATGATGCTGTATATGAACGTGTGTTTGAGGGAGAGACAAAGTTTGTTAAGAGATTTGACGTTGCGCGTGGTCTGAAAGAGCTTACTTTTATCATTAGATCGGCAAACCAGGTTTTTACAAAAACAGTTCAAATGTACTAAGTAGGTACAATAATTTTTTTACAAAGGTTGTTCTTTTGGGGCAACCTTTTTTTATTTGTAACGTCAGGAAGCTTTCGGCCTTGATATGAAGGATATGATCCTACATATCTATTAAAGGCTGCACACACGTTAATATTGTAACCTGGTGAATAAGCGGGACTGAATTAGTTGTTCAATAAACACTAAATCATTTGATTATTAGAAATTTATTGTTACTTTTGCATCCCGCATTAAGAGCGGATTAATTAAAAAACAAATAATAACAATGAATCAGTACGAAACTGTTATCGTTCTAACCCCGTTGTTGTCAGAAGAAATTGCGAAAGAGGCTATTGCCAAATACAGCAAGATCTTAGCTGATAGCGGAGCCGAAATTGTTCAAGAGGACAATTGGGGTTTGAGAAAATTAGCGTATCCGATTGAGAAAAAAGCAAGCGGATTCTTCCACCTTACAGAGTACAAATCTTCAGGTGAAGTAATTAGTAAATTGGAATTAGAACTAAAACGCGATGAGCGTGTTCTACGTTTCTTAACCATTAGATTAGACCGTCATGCGGTTGCATATAATGAAAAGAAACGCAGTGGTGCTTTTAACAAAAAACCTAAACAGGAGGCTGCAGTATAATGGCAAAGGATCAAATACAATATGTTACTGCTCCAAAAGTGGACGATAACAGGAAAAAATATTGCCGTTTCAGAAAAAACGGTATTAAATATATTGATTATAAAGACGCAAACTTTTTATTGAAGTTTATCAATGATCAAGGTAAAATTTTACCTCGCCGTTTAACCGGTACCTCATTGAAATTTCAACGTAAAGTGGCTCAAGCAGTAAAACGCGCTCGCCACATCGGTTTGTTGCCTTTCGTTGCTGACCAATTAAAATAGGAGCTGAGAGATGGAAATTATTTTAAAACAAGATATCAAATCCCTAGGGGAAAAAGATGATATCGTTTCTGTAAAGCCAGGATATGGCCGTAACTACCTGATCCCTCAAGGATTTGGACAGTTAGCTACTCCTTCAGCTAAGAAAGTATTAGCAGAAAACTTAAAGCAAGCTGCTTTTAAACAAGATAAAATTAAGAAAGATGCTGAAGGTATTGCTGAGCGTTTAACTGACGTTAAGTTATCTATCGGTGCTAAAGCTGGTGAAACAGGTAAGATTTTTGGTGCTGTAAACACTATCATGATTGCTGATGCATTAAAACAACAAGGTTTTGATGTTGACCGTCGCCGTATCACTTTCGAAACTGAACCTAAATTTGTTGGTGATTATATCGCTAACTTAAACTTACACAAAGAAGTGAAAGTTAAGGTTCCTTTCGCAGTTGTAGCTGAGTAATCATCTATCTTCTGATATTAAAAAGCGTCCCAAATAAGGACGCTTTTTTTTTGCATACAACCTTCCCCGAGGCTTTAAAATTATCGGCTTATGACTTACCTTTGGCCGATGGCAAAACGTAAACGAGCAACTAGTAGAAAAACCCCAAAATCTCCCTTATTTAAGAAAATTACAACCATTGTTACCAAAGTATTCCTTTGGTTCTTAATGGTTACTGTGCTTTGGGTGCTGGTTTACAGATTTGTTAATCCTCCTATTACAC
>NZ_JBFTNT010000055.1:0-26305 GCF_056397585.1 Pedobacter sp. 05L430
CCCATGAGCATCTTAAATGCAATAAGAAATAAGATTGCCCTAAGAGTGGTTGCAGTGGTAAGTCATCAGAAACCTTATGTCAGTAATCAATTAATTGCGGCATAAATTATATTAAAAAATACTTGCATGAGTCATAACAATCATCTCGAGCGAAGGAGAGATCTCCTGACCAAACCAGATAGCTGCGACGAAAATATCCAGAGAAAAACAAAAAAACCGGCTGGGATAGCCGGTTCTTAAAACATACTTTATTTGACCTTATTAGAAATCCTTAAGAAAAATCATTTCCACAAACTTCAATTACATTATTGGATACCGCCTTTATCTCTTGCTCAAGGGCTTTTGGATAAATCAGCAAAATTTTGCCATCGTCAACTACAATATAATCATTCAGTCCTTTAATCACCGCTACTTTATCCTTCGGAATCTGAACCATACAATTCTCTGTCTCGGCCAGATTTACCCGGTGACCGGAAAAAACATTATTGTACTGGTCTTTGTCAAGCACCTCATAAAGGGAGGCCCAGGTCCCAAGGTCCGACCAGCCAAAATCACCCGGCACAGTATAAACATTGTCGGCTTTTTCCATGATGGCATAATCAATGGAAATATTAGGCGACAATGGGTAATATTCCTTTATAAAATCTTTCTCGCCTTCGGTATTGTAAAAAACCTTTCCTTTATTAAAAAGATCATAGATCTCGGGTGCATGTATTTCCAAAGCTTTCAATATCGATTTTACATTCCATACAAAAATGCCGGCATTCCACAGGTAATCACCACTGGCCACAAATTCTTTAGCCTTTTCCAGGTTTGGTTTTTCCAGAAACTGAATCACCTGATGTATCTCACCTGAGGTGGTCGGGTTATATTTTATATATCCATAACCTGTATCCGGTCTGCTTGGCGAAATGCCTAACGTAAACAACCTGTCATCTTTATCTGCCCCATCAAGCGCTATCCGGATCTTCTCCAGGAAAATATCTTCCTTCAATATCAGCTGATCTGAAGGGGCAACGATAATATTTGCTTCCGGATTCAGGTCTGCGATTTTAAAGGACGCATAGGCGATGCAGGGTGCGGTATTGTTTCTGGTAGGTTCCGCAATAATATTTGATACCGGCAGCTCCGGTAATTGCTGAGCAATCAAACCCGCATACTGATCATTACTTAAGATATATATATTCTCGGGCGGACAAAGCTCAGAAAATCGCTCAAAAGTGAGCTGCAACAATGATTTTCCAGTACCTAAAATATCAATAAACTGCTTAGGAAAGTTATTCCTGCTTTTTGGCCAGAAACGGCTTCCGATGCCTCCTGCCAAAATTAAAACGTAGGTGTTTTTCATTAATTTTATAGGTTAAAAATTAGAAAGCATTATCCTCACCGTGCATCACATTTAATACGGTCATAAAAATAATTTTCACATCGAACATAGAATCCCAGTTTTCCAGGTAGTGGATATCGCATTTCACACGGTTCTCCATATCCTCGGTCGCTTTTGTCTCTCCCCTAAATCCGTTAACCTGCGCCCAGCCGGTTATTCCGGGCTTCAAAAACTGTCTCACCATATACTGGTTGATTATGGCTTTATATTCTTCGGTATGTTTCAGCATGTGAGGCCTTGGACCAACTACGCTCATGCTACCCATAAATACATTAAAGAACTGGGGCATTTCATCTAAGCTGGATCTTCTCAGAAATTTACCTATAGGCGTAATTCGGTCATCATCCTTAGTGGCCTGCTTCTTATCACTGGCATCATTCACCTTCATGCTCCTGAACTTATAGCACCAGAAAGGCTCATCATTCCTGCCGCTTCTCAGCTGTTTAAACAAAACAGGTCCTTTGCTTTGCATCTTTATCAGTATAGCGATTAAAGGATAAAGCCAGCTCAAAATAAAAATGATCACCAAAGAGCTGAATACCACATCAAACAAACGTTTTTTGAATCTGCTGCTCATTTCTTCAAGTGGCTCTTTACGGAGCGTTATGATGGGAAACTCACCCCCCAGATAACTTACGGTGTAAGGAGTCCCTAAAGACCCTCCGAAATCAGGAATAAATTTAAGCCGGATACAATGCTTTTCGGCTTCCAGCATAAGTGGCTTCACATCGGTCATTCTTTCCGGCGCCACGGCAACGTAAAGATCCACCACACCATTACCCGCAGCCTCTGCAAGCTTGGTACAGGTCGCTTCAGAAAGTTCATTCCCACTCACCGAAAACATGTGCTCATCACCACCAACAATGCCACAAAACTGTATGTTCCTTTGTTTTTGGAAATAATTCGAAATCCGGACAGCAGTTCGGTTTGAGCCCATTACGGCAACTTTTTTCGCACCGTTAAACCGGGTTAAGAAATAGTACTGTATCGCAGTACCCAAGAAACGGTTCAATAAGAAAGAAAAGCAAAGCAGGACATAAAAGGTCAGCAGGAAGGTTTTCGAAAAGTCATGATCCTTCGACAACATCAGGTATCCGGTAAACAGGACAATGTGCAAAGCTACACTTCTCCAGGTTCCTCGATAGATCCTGGTGAGTTTTCTGGCACCATACAGTGTATACAAACCAAATACGGCGGTATTAAATAGCCAGATTAAATTGCAAACCACAAGATAATGCTGGTGAAGTTCATCTGGAATTGACTTTCCAAAACTAAGAGAGAGGTAATATGCGCTAAAATAGACGATGTTTAGCATAATTACATCAGTAATTAGCAAAACATATCTGAGGAGGTAGATGTAACGTGTTAACATAGGAATTCAGGATTAGTATTATCCGCAATTATAATTTCATAGTACATTCGATTTGATGCAAACCCAAGCACTATACAGGTACCGATGACTCGGACACCTCCTGTTGTTAAGACTTTTTTTATTATCATAGGGAGTGATTTTTATTTATATGTCTGTTATTAATGGTATTTTCTGGTATTTCGTCGTTTAATTCATATTACGGAGAGGACTTAGTGTAAAACATACACAAATTTAAAATTTTTAAGCAGAAAAAAGAATATATTTGATATAATTTTCAGCAAAAAAGTAATTTTACATCAATAAATCAACAAAATTCAAACCAAAAAATACTAAAACTATACTTTTAACATTAAATAATCAACAACTAAATGTAAATAAATTGTTAAAAGCAATATTTAACCAAAAAATAACATCAAAAATGTAAGAAAATCAAAAAATAATTCGTTTTATCCTGTACATCGAACACAAATCACATCAACCCTATGAATTTTATCTACCCTATTATCAGATCTTTAGTACTTTTTCTATTTATAACCTTTACGGTTGTCGTCAAAACAAACGCCCAAATTTTCGATAAAATCCAGACAGAAGCCGAACTGCAAGCCACGGGAACCACCGGAGATGTAGTACCTTTCTGGATGCGCTCAAATCAATATGGATCCGTACCGCTCGAGGGCGTATCCGGCAGTCTTATCCTCCGAGCATATAAACCTTACAGCCAGTACCTGCAAACCGACAGCAATAGCAACAGAAAAAAACTAGTCGACTGGGGCATGGGTTTCGAAGGAAGAGGAAATGCAGGCAATAAATCCAACCTCACCCTAATTGAAGCCTACGCAAAATTAAGAGTTGGCGTATTCCAGCTAAAAGCCGGCAGAAGCAAGGATGTAATGGGACTAAACGGCGACACCTCATTAAGCTCAGGTAACTTCACCATGTCAGGGAACGCACTGGGCATCCCTAAATTAGAGATCTCCATCCCGAACTACTATACGATCCCGGTATTCCAGGGCCTTTTTTCCATAAAGGGAAATTTCGCACATGGCTTGCTCGGAAAAATAAAAGGCTCCACAGAAAGCAGCTATTTACATCAAAAGTCCCTTTACATGCGGATCGGCAAGCCCGACTGGAAACTAAAACTCTACGGAGGCTTCAACCACCAGACTTTCTGGGGCAACGAAAAAGATCTTTACGGCGCGGACTTCGACCTATCCAAATTCGAAACACTTTATTATGTCTTCCTGGGAAAAACATATAAAGGCAAAGGCGTTGGGCGCTCCAAGATCGGCAACCAGATCGGATCACTGGACCTGGGTGCCGAATACAACTTCGAGAAATTCAAGATCATGATCTACCGCCAGAACTTCTATGATGTTGGGGCATTGGCAAAGCTCGCCAACATTGCCGATGGTCTAAATGGGGTCAGCATCGAAAACAACGACAAAAACACCAAAATCAGCGGATTCAAATGGAAAAAAGCGCTATTTGAATTCTTTTACTCCAAAGATCAGGCAGGCTATCCATGGTCTAAAAAAACCAAGTCCGGCGACGAAGACTACTACAACAATGCCTTTTACCGAAATGGCTGGTCTTACTTTGGACCAGGGATCGGAAATCCCCTGATCACGCCCGCAAGCGACGCAAGAGAAGGTCAGGCATCAAAAAAGGCAGACTATTTTATCAACAACAGGGTTGTAGCAGTACACCTGGGTTTTGAAGGTGAAATTGATACCTGGACGTTTGCAACTAAAATCACTCATTCCTGGAACTACGGAACCTTCGGAACAAGTATTTACGGAAATACAACAGGAAACAACAGCAGCCCCAGGTCCAACAACATATTCATCCCGGTTCAGCAATTTTCAGTCTACCTTGAAGGACTAAAGGCGTTGAAAAATAATTACAGGATTGGTTTTGCTACAGCGCTGGACCAGGGCAAGCTTTTAAATAATTCCTTCGGAGCGTCGCTTCGGTTGATCAAAGGCTTTTAAGCCCCCTGGTCAACTACCGAGAGCACTTCCCGCTCCCATAAATTTGCAGGGTAAACCCCCTGATCACTAAGTTTTTGAAGTTGCGCCTTCACAATGGGCGCATCTTCTTTGAACGTAACACCAAACCACCTGGCCTCGGTAGGAATCACTTTCACCGCACCTTTCCCCGAGTTAATCAGCGTATCGGTTACCTCAGGAATCAGGAATTCTGCTTTCAGGTCATCCAGATTCGCATCCAGGAATTTATAATACTCCAGTTCACTCCAATTCACAAAGGCCGGCGTAAAACAGAAGAAATTCATGCTAACCTTGGTATCTAAAGCAAGCTCAAGATCAGCCCCTGCAATTTTAGTAAATGCTTTTCCGTCTTTTTTGTAGATTTCTTTCCGTTCTGTAATGCCAATAATATTACCATCGGCATTCACATTGATCTCTCCCCTGGTAACCGATCCGTTATCACTTAACGTATTTTTCAACTCATATCCAACACAAGCATACTTGCCATCCTCAATACCATTACTCAAAAAATCGAACGATTGCTTAAAGGCATCAAACCCGTAAAAGTCATCTGCATTGATGACCGAGAAAGGAGCATCCCCAGCTGCTTCTTTAAAGACTTGGTTCCTATAGACTGAACAATAAAGCCAATCGACCTTAATTTGTCTGCATCCAGCAAATTTCGTCCGTCAAAAATTTTTGCCGGCTTCAACATGCCGTCATAAATCCTTTCCCAATCGTAATCCTTAAACTCGTCCCACTCCGTAAGCACAGCTATTGCATGCGCACCTTTACACACCTCATAAGGATCAGCCCCAACACCTATACTCGCCCTGTTCTGCTCAGCAGTTCTGGAACCCAAATAATCCAGATCCGCATAAACCTGCCTTTCAACCACCTTCGGATCATACACCCGGAGTTCAGCCTGCTCATTCAACAAATAATCTGCCACATAGATCGCTGCAGATTCACGGGTATCATTGGTATCCTTTTTAAAAGCCCAGCCCAAAAACGCAATCTTTTTACCCGATACCGTATTGTAAAGTTTACGAACAATATTTAACGCAAATCTTTTTTTCTGATGATCGTTCATAATGATCACCTGCTCCCAGTAATCAGCTACCTCCGTCAGCCCGAATGACCTCGATATGTATACCAGGTTTAAAATGTCTTTTTGAAAACACGAACCACCAAAACCTACAGACGCTTTCAGGAACTTAGGACCGATACGACTATCCATCCCTATCGCTCTGGCAACTTCATTTACATCCGCTTCAGTTTTCTCGCACAACTCAGATATCGCATTGATCGAAGAGATCCGCTGCGCCAAAAATGCATTCGCAACCAATTTAGAAAGCTCAGATGACCATACATTAGTTGTTAAAATACGCTCTCTGGGAATCCAGTTGTTATAAATTTCAACCAGCGACTCAATAGCACGCTTGCCTTCCGGCGAAGAATCCCCACCAATCAGCACCCGATCAGGATTCAGCAGATCTTCCACCGCAGTACCTTCAGCAAGAAACTCAGGATTAGACAATACCTGGAATTCGATATCATTGCCTGCATATTGCAAAATATCCTTTATCGCCTCTGCGGTCCTTACAGGCAGGGTCGATTTCTCCACAATAATTTTATTTGACTTCGAAACTCTTGCAATCTGCCTTGCACACAATTCAATCCATTTCAAATCCGCGCCCATCCCCTTGCCCGAACCATAAGTTTTGGTTGGCGTATTCACAGAAATGAAAATCATTTGCGCTTCGTCTATGGCTTTATCCACATCAGTAGAGAAAAAGAGATTCCTACCCCTGGCTTGAGCAACCACATCGCTAAGCCCCGGCTCATACACCGGCATATTGTCCATATCCTGGTCGTTCCAGGCAGCTATCCGGGCCTCATTCAGGTCCACCACGGTTACTTTTATTTCAGGACACTGCTTAGCAATAATCGCCATTGTAGGGCCACCTACATAACCGGCTCCGATACAACATATGTTTGTAATTTGCATGATAAGTTAACATTATTTAAGTAAAACAATAAGGATTCAGATGATTTTTAATAAAACTTAACAAAAAGATAACATTGATCGTCATTTTTTTTGCATAAAACAACCAAATGCCTTACAAATATATAATTTAAGCTACAAAAAGAACAAGACTTCCCATTTTTAACAAAAAAATAATATTAAAATAACCAATTATTCATAATAATATATCATTATAGTAATAATAGAAGGCAAAAACTCAAGCTTTAAGCACATATAAACTAAAAAAGATAAAAAAATTTACTATTTTATCATAAATAATTACCAATTCTCATCATATAACCTTATTTTTACAAACAAATAAGGCAAGCATACACAAACAACACCACCAAATTGTTGTTTTTGCCTCAAATTTTAAAAAACAAGTAAATCATTCCCAATTAAATCATCCCTATTTATGAAGAAAGCACTTATCACAGGTATTACAGGACAAGACGGAGCATATCTGGCAGATTTGCTGTTAAAAAAAGGTTACGAAGTGCATGGCGTTAAACGTCGCAGCTCGCTATTCAACACCGACCGTATTGATCACCTCTATCAGGATCCACACGAAAGCGACATCCGCTTCGTATTACATTACGGAGATTTAAGCGACTCAACTAACTTAATAAGGATCATTCAGCAAGTACAGCCTGATGAGATTTATAATTTAGGTGCAATGAGCCATGTTCAGGTAAGTTTCGAAACTCCTGAATACACCGCCAACGCCGATGGCATAGGAACACTCAGAATCCTGGAAGCCATCAGAATTCTGGGGCTGGTAAAGAAAACAAAAGTATACCAGGCCTCAACCTCTGAACTATATGGTCTGGTACAGGCAGTGCCACAGTCAGAAACTACTCCTTTCTATCCGCGCTCACCTTATGCGGTTGCAAAAATGTACGCTTACTGGATCACGGTCAACTATCGCGAAGCTTACGGTATGTTTGCCTGCAACGGCATACTTTTCAACCATGAAAGTCCATTACGCGGAGAAACATTTGTAACCAGAAAAATMACTCGCGGAACGGCTAAAATCGCACTGGGATTGCAGGATAAATTATACCTGGGAAATCTCGATGCACGAAGAGACTGGGGACATGCCAAAGATTATGTTGAAGCCATGTGGCTGATCCTGCAGCATGACACCCCTGAGGATTTCGTGATCGCAACAGGAATTACCACTACCGTACGTGATTTTATCAAAATGGCCTTTGATGAAGTAGGCATCACCCTTGAGTTTACCGGCGAAGGTGTAGACGAAGTAGGAACAGTTGTTTCCTGCAGCAATCCGGACTACCTGGTCGAAATCGGGAAAGAAGTTGTAGCAGTAGACAAGCGTTACTTCCGCCCTACAGAAGTGGACCTATTGATCGGTGACCCTTCAAAATGTAAAGAAAAATTAAAATGGGAGCCAAAATATGACCTGGCAGGATTGGTCAACGATATGATGAACTCAGATTTACAGCACTTCCAAAAGGAAAGAATGCTAAAAGAATCAGGATATGCAGTTAAAAATCAATTTGAATAAAATGCATCATTATGTTAGTAAAAAAACGACTTCTTTCCATTGATGTATCAAGTGGATCGTACAACGAATTTATAGGCGCTATTCTTAAATACGCCATAGAAAGGGTTTCATCTTACGTTTGTGTTGCCAATGTGCATATGCTCATTGAGGCACACAACACCCCTAAATATGCAGATGTGGTAAATCAGGCCGATATCGTAACTCCAGATGGTATGCCTTTGGCGCAAGGCTTCAAATATGAATACAACCTGAAACAGGACCGCGTAGACGGAATGAGTCTGCTGCCTGCACTCCTTGCCGAGTGCGAGAAAAGCGACCTGTCTGTTTATTTCTACGGTGGCGATCAGAAAACACTGAACACCGCAGAAACGTATATCCGCGAGGCTTATCCAACTTTAAGGGTAGCAGGCCTGTATTCCCCACCCTTTCGCAAGCTTACTGACGCAGAAAAGCTGGAGGATGAGCAACGGATTAAAGATTCCGGCGCTCACCTGATCTTTGTTGCCCTGGGCTGCCCTAAACAAGAAATGTGGATGGCCGAAATGAAAGGCAAAGTCCCTGCATTAATGATTGGTATCGGAGGTGCACTACCTGTATTCACAGGCGCACAAAAGCGGGCACCAAAATGGATGCAGGACAATAGTCTGGAATGGGTTTATCGCTTAATACAGGAACCAAAAAGACTATTTAAGAGGTATTTAACAACAAACAGTAAGTTTTTATACTTGCTTGCCAAAGAAAAACTGAAAACCAAGTCATGAAACATACTTCAAAAATCTATATAGCCGGTCACAACGGTATGGTCGGATCTGCAATAGCAAGAAAATTGCAGCAACAAGGCTATACCCAAATTATCACACGCAGTTCAAAAGAATTAGATTTAAGGAATCAACAGGAAGTAAACGACTTTTTCGCAACCGAAAAACCGGAATATGTATTCCTGGCCGCAGCTAAAGTGGGCGGTATTATGGCAAACAATGTCTTCAGGGGCGAATTTCTATACGAGAATTTAATGATCCAGAACAACGTGATCCATGCCTCGTACCTGAATGACGTGACCAAACTGATGTTCCTGGGTTCGTCCTGCATCTACCCCAGAATGGCACCACAACCCTTAAAAGAGGAATATCTGCTCACAGGCGAGCTGGAGCAAACCAATGAGCCGTATGCCATCGCAAAGATCGCCGGCATTAAAATGTGTGATGCTTACCGGTCACAATATGGCTGTAATTACATCTCTGTTATGCCTACCAATCTGTACGGCCCTAATGACAATTACGACCTGAACAACTCACATGTTTTACCCGCATTGATCAGAAAGGTAATTGCTGCAAAAAACAATGCAGAGCCTTCAGTGACCATCTGGGGCACAGGAACACCAAAAAGAGAGTTTCTATATGTAGATGATCTTGCGGATGCCTGCATCCACCTGATGGAAACTTACAACGAACCAGGCCTGGTTAACATTGGCGTAGGCGAAGACATCTCCATTAAAGACTTAGCCGACCTTGTGGTAAAAGTTGTGGGCTACCAGGGTGAAGTCATCAAAGACCTTTCTAAACCAGATGGCACACCCAGAAAATTAATGGATGTAAGCAAATTAAATGCACAAGGCTGGAAAGCAAAAGTATCCCTCGAAGAAGGAATCAAAAAAGTATATAATGAAGTAAAGGAAATGAATTGGAATTAAGTCCCTATTAATACCTAACCTCCCTAAGCTGAGAGGACGCACCACATCGGGCGTCCTCTTTTTTTGATCCCTCTGGTCATKGTTTTCCCTAATGTCAACACCGTGATTTTTGCATCCATACACCTAAACCTCCTGTTGTTACACGATTAGCGCATTTTTTAAAAATCTCCTGGCAAATCTGTTTTAGCAATTTTCGACAATCCATTTCTTTAGTCTACCACCATACTATTCGGTCGAAACCCATTCTTTGGCCTAAGCACTTGGGTCAACAAATTGGAGAATATAATCTTCACCCTCTTTAAATGCATTGCTATATTCCAGTATCTCCTGCATTTTAGCCATATCCTCCCCAACCAACACAGAACTAAAAAGCTGTGCTCTTTGCAGCATCCTGATATAGGTATCTGGCTCTTGTCTTCGGGTAAGCCCGCGTAATCCTCCAAGGTAATCTTCTCGAAATACTGTCGGAATGATAATCTTAGTCTGTCTTGCTGAAACCAATTCAGCATTCATCATCACTCGTGCAATCCTTCCATTTCCATCATCAAAGGGATGCACCTCACTAATCATAAACATCATATAAACTGCTTTTGCAAAAGGATTCTTCAGCCCCTTATAAAAATCAAAGGCTTGCGTCAATGTCCCGGTTACTAACCCATGGTCTACAAATGATGTATCGCCAGCCTGATTGTTTCTGGCCTTAAATAACCCGGGGTTTTTCGAGGGTCTTGCGCTAAGTAAAATTTTATGCCGATACTGGAGAATTTCCATAAGTCTGTCGGGAGAATCAGGAGTAATTGACATTTCTTTGGTGTTATTAACCAAATGGTAAGTCCCCAGAATGTCATGTGAATCTTCGTCTCTGGAGGGTAGAGGCCTGCTAGTTTCTATGATTTGCTTCGCTTCTTCGATTTCGAATCTAGTACCCTCTATAAAATTAGAAAAGTATGCTTCAAAAAAAGCAAAATTACGAAAGGCCAGCTGAGTTGTATTTCTTTCGGGTAGATTAACAAACTCCCGTTGTTGCAGCTCTACAAAAAGCTTTTCAAACAGTGCGATCCTTACAGGATCATAAGGATGACCAAACGCTCTTGCAATAGCTAGAGGAGATCTTAAAATACTGGATGGTTTCGTGGTCAGAATAGCACCGACTAATTTATTAAGCTTCTCGAATTCTTTTTGCATCCCCAATTCTTCGCTGATATGACGTGCCTGATCACGGAATTCGTTAAGCCCTTGTTCACCACGGCTCCTTGCAATATTATCCAATCGTTCTTCTAATTCAGGTATGGTTAATGTTTTAGATTTGGGGCCGGGCTTACGTGATTCCTGAAGATTCTCTAAGAATGCCCGTTCCTGACTGGATGCACGCAAGTTTTCATTTAAAGTATCCCTTTCCATTGTCCCCGGACCTTTCATAAGATTTAAAGTAATTCCAGGAAGTTTAACTATCCGCTGTGAAGGATAAGTAAAGAACATATCACCCGTACTTGTGGGTTTATACTCCAAAGCTGTACGATGACTCAACATAATCCCTGGAAACAAATGACCAATGATTTTAAAGAGGTTTCTCCGAATGATGGTTTCAGGAGATTCATTTAAATTAGACGTATAAATCCTGGGAGCAATCTTCTTAAGCTGCCCTGATCTTTCCAGATAGGAAATACTTCTGCTAATCGAAGGATTACTTGAAGAAAATATAATTTCCTGCAAATGTAAAGGAGTGTGCTTATCCATAGTTTGAAGATTTAGGATGCAAAAATCTAAGGTCAATTTGACTTAAATGGGAGCGTTTGTTAAATTTTTAATTACAATAATGTTAAAATTACAAATTTTTAAGCATAAGTACAAAATCAGAATTTTAATTGACACCCTTTACGTACCTCAATACTGACTTTCGAAGAAGATCGAAAGTTACAGTCAGCATTATTAAAGAATAAAGCAAATGGATACCCTGCAAAAATTCAATGCTAACTCAGCATAAAACCAGAAAAATGTTAAATTTCTAATCGCAATTCGATAACATACCCAAATTTCTCAGGATAACACCGCCGGCAGTTAGCTATAACCCTACCCACATATCCAAAAACGCTGAGATGAGGAGCTACGAAATATTATGCATGCTTTTATCCTTGCCCATGTGATATCGGTAACTATCTATAAATCTTTTTATACGATCAATCCGGAAGTATATCCAGCGCCGGCTGCCGGAAAATGTCAATTTTTAAATTCACTTTGAGACGCGTTTTCTACAACAGGGTCCCAAACATCTTTTTGGGTAAATACCCACTAGAACTGACAGGCCCAATATGTGAAATGAACTTCACGAATAAAGAACCTCTAGCTAATCATGCTATTCAATTCCCTCAAATGATTACTCAATTCCTCTTCCGAGTCAAACCTGTCCTTAATTTTCCTGGCCGGGTTCCCGCCATAAATACTATACGGCTCCACATCCTTGGTCACTACAGATCCCGCGGCTATAATTGCTCCGTCATTGATCACCACCCCCTGCATTATCGTTGCACCGTAGCCCACCCAAACATCATTGCCAATCCTGGTCACCAGGCCCTTGCCCTTCCAATCGTAGCTTTCTTCACGAATAGACGAGGCAATCCTTATCGGCGTACCTACCTGCTGAAAATGATGGTCATACCGCCCAACAATACCCACCCTGTTTCCAAAGATTACATAATCGCCAATCACACAATCCGTCTCTATTAACGAATCTCTCCCGATGTAAAAATGCTTACCGATCTTAATCTGATTTTTCGCCCACAACCTTACCCTTACACCCGCATGGAAACCCTCTGCAATATCGTACCTGGCCCATTTTATTTTGGCCAGATACAAATCCCTCAAATCCTTTATTAAGCCTACTACACTCATTTGAACACCCTTTGAAAAATTGTTTCAATTTTCGAGATGATTCTCGATACCAATCCCATTTTAAGGATAAACTTATTTTGATAAAATTGATTTACCTGAACTTTATGCGGCAAGGAAAAGCTCATCCGTTCTTCGGTATCCAATGCAGGCAAATACCTTCTGCCGGAACCATTGGTATGCGTAGCGAACTGGTCAAAACCATTGTTAAATACCTTCGAGAAAACCGGATAAATCGTCAACCCGCCCTTCCTGAACTGATGGTAGAACCAACGTATCGCCCAGGAATCGAGGCGACCTTCCATTTGCTCGGCCAGCATCTTGTTCAAATCCGAACCGCCAACAGCAAATTCTCTTTGTGCTCTGGAATCCTTTTTGAAAAGCGCATAGTCTTTAACCGCCCAATCCACATCCGACCAGCGATCTTTCCAGGTAGCCCAGCCCCAGGACCAACCACGCTTTAAGAAATAAGCATCATCATGATCATCCTTAGACTGCCCCAGGTTAAAAGCATAACCCGAAATAGAAAATGCCGCCGGATCCGACTTGTATTTCTCCAGGCAGGTGTTCATGAAGGTAAGAAAATTACTGGTGGTACTCAGGTCATCTTCCAGCACAATAACCGTATCAAATTTCTGAAAAACAGAAGTAACGCCGTCAATGATCGACTTCGCCAGGCCTTTGTTTTTCTCTGCCTCCACTACTGTAATCGCTTTAAATCCGGTTATGGTTTTTATAAAATCTCTAACCTGCTTTACAATCACTTCATCCTTTTCAACTTTGGCAGCATCAGAGAAAATAAAGAGCTCGCTATCCGCTGCGAGTTCGTTTTTTGCAAGCGCTTCAACCGTAGTTTTCAGGGTATCCAGCCGCTTATAGGTAAATAATAAAATTGGRGCTATATTCATTTTTTTAGATAGGGTTTGATTATTTTTTTTGCGGATAAGAATTTTTATTTTCTCAGTCCGATGTTCGAAACATTAATTTGTTTTAATCCTTTTAAAGCAGCCCCTCGGGGATCCTTACCAAGGGAAATCGTATTGCTGTCTAATACCGATTTATTCGACGAAAACCGGCCAACATTTATACATAAACTATTTTTGAATTTATTTGGTCCCGGCCTGTAATCATTTGAAGCCAGCTTCTTTAAATAGGGATACCGCTTTAGAAAAAGTGCCGAATTTGAATTCACATCACTCTTCAGCTTCTTGCTCATCTCTTTTGTACCCATCAGCGCCTTCCATTTCTCATCAGTCCAGGAAGTCATGGAAACCGCCAGCCCGCAGTTCACAAAGTTATTGTCGGCAAATGTATTGTCCCCGCCGCCATTTATATGAACTGCACCAAACTTCTGCTTACCCTGTACAGATCCACAGTTTTTAAAAACATTACTGTCCACCTTAATGCCTCCACTTCCATCGTCTATGTATACCGCGGCAACCATATAGCCTCTGGGGCTCACCAAATTCTCAAAAAGGTTGTTATGGATCCGCGTCCCTGTTGATGAGCGGTCGCGTCCCGTATACACCGCGCCCTGGTCATTTATTTCCTGCACCACATCTTGAATTTTATTGTACGAGATGTCATGATTATTTCCCCAGTACATAATTGCCTGTCCCTGGCTATCATGAATAAAGCAGTTCTTTATGGTATTGCCTACCCCACCCAAAAATATAGCCGGAGAACTCACCCAATTCCTTCTTGCATAATTGTAAATCTCAGTATTATCTATTATGTTCCCTGCCGGCAATAGATTTTGTCTATCACCTCCTGTCATGAAAACACCTCCGGTTCCGGTATTGTAGATTTTGCACGATTTTATGGCAAAAGCCGAGGTCTTATCAAAAGAGATCAGCTCTTCATAACTCTTATACAAAGATTTATCAGCAGTGTTCTTTCCAATCCCGATACCCACCGTACCCAGGTTCATTATCGTACAGTTCTTGATGTTAATGTTTTTGGTGCCCTGCGCATAAATACCCATATCCCTGCCATAACCAATTTCCAATCCGCTTAAGGTTACATTATTTGAATTGATTAAGGAAATGATAGGCGTACTGCACACAGAAACAAAGAGCTCATCTGCCAGATCACCCGAATGGTAAAAAGATAGAATCCCGGTTGTTCTGTCTAAATAATACTCGCCTGAACTGTCCAGTTCTTCCGGGATATTGTAAAAGAAAAACCTCCTGAAAGGCGATGCCTCATCCGTACTTTTTACGCCATAACTCGTAGTAGCATCTAAAGTTATTTCATTTCCATCGATAGATTTAACCGGCACATTATCGTTTGCAAACCCATTGGCCAGAAAACCACTCACCCATACCTGGTCCGATTTCTTCCATTTTGCGGGCCGGTCTCCGCTGTACGCAAACACCGCCCCTGCCTGAGCACCCGTCACACGCTTATCCTTTATTCCCGGATTACTAACCTTTCCAATAGACAAAAAGCCCTTGTTTGGCCACCTGGCCAGCTCCATAGCCTGACCTTTATAAAACAGCTCCAGCGGAGCGGTAACGGCATTTCTATGGCCATGCTGCTGCAACTCACCATAGTCGGCGATGCCTGCTTTCTTCAGGTCAATCTGATAAATGCTTGCAGCAGTTTTCTTCACAGCAGATCTATCAATTTTAACTCCTCCGCTAAGCAGCACCTTTTCGCCTTTATAATTGGCAATGGTAAGCTGCTTCACATTGTCGTTACTGCCAATGTTTATTGTTTTATCCGTAAAATAAGTGCCACCCCTGATCAGGATGGAAACGGATCCACCTTTTACGGAGGCAGCCTTTTGCAATGCGCCATTTAAGCTGCGCAAAGGCTGATCTATGCTTCCGGCCGACTGATCGTTTCCACCAGGAGCAACATAAAAAATCTTATCATTATTTTGAGCGAAAATATTGAATGAACAGAGAAGAAAAAAAACCAATAACCTCATACTTTTCATAATTAATATTTCAAAATGTATCCTATTAACGTAAACTGTTGCGCAGCTTTAGTTCAGGAAAAGCCGGCCAAAATGATCGGTAATTGTCTTGGCCTTTTGTTTTTTAAAATGACTGAATTTTTCCAGATAAGAATGCTCAGCATCTATGCTAAACTTAATCTCGGTATCCGGTTTGGTATCAATCAACAGTGCTTCAAGATCAAGGTCCTTAAACACATTCACCAGCTTATGGTGCAATTTCAGATCCGTCAGAATAATAGGCACCGTATTGTTTAAAATAGACAATAAAGCTACGTGCAAGCGGTTTGTATATAGAAATCTTGCACCCGCATAAAGGCCAATAGCCTGTGCAAAGCTCAATTGCTTATCCAGCAGCTTACACTTGTAATTGTTCCGTTCTAAAATGTCTTTCAGGTACTGTAAAGACTCCAGGTCYTCTACCACCTGATAGGCCAGAACAATCTCTTCATTTTTTACAATCGTATCTGCAAACATCCGCATCAGGTTCACTGCAATCTGATCCAAATAAGCCTTGTTCAGCTCCTTACCCTCAATATCACCCCTTATAGAAACCACCACATAATTGTCGCCCTTATAATCCAGCTCAACGCGGTCAATTACAGCTTGAAAATCACCGATATCATATAAAAACGCCAGGTCATCAATCAAAGAAAGATTGTTAAAACCCTTCTCTTTCAAATGGTCATAATTATTAGAATCCCTAACCGCTATATCGGTATAAACGTTCGAGAGTTTCCTTTGATCAGCATAGCCGCCATCAGAGTATGGGCCCAAACTCACGCCCCACCTGAGCACGCCTATTTTGGCGGTCTTCAATACTACCGCTCTCAAAAAATACTTATAAAACTTAAACTTTGCCTTAGCCGCATCCTTACCTTCAAAATAGGCGCCCGGAGGGTCAAAAACGAAGTCAACCTTACCAATAACCGAGGCTAAATTCAGCCACCTCAGTACCGGTTTACCCTCAAAAGCCTTAATCCCCTCAACAATAACGATGTTTTTAGCAAAGGGATTATTTAAGGTCACCAGGTCATACAATGAGGGCACTTTACCATCTATAAAAACCTTTCCGAATTTTGATATTTCGCGTATCAGCAAGGCATTGATCAAAACATCACCCAGGTTAGAATCCTTTATTCTCGAAGGATATATAAAGCTCTTCATAACTAAAAATTTACCGTTTGTTTGTATAAATCATAAAACTCCTTTTCGATCTCCACAACATTAAACTTTTCCGCATATTCAATCCGTTTTTGGGCCGAATCATCAACCTCACCTTCCGCAAACTCCGTATATTTTGCTTGCAATAAGCTGGTCAGCTGCGGGATATCATCAACAATAAAATCCTTTTCTATGCCTTCAATGATCTCTGTTATGCCACCACCATCTTTAAATACAATTGTTGGTTTGCCCAGATGCAAACATTCAACTGCAACCAAACCAAAAGGTTCAGAGCTCGATGCAAACACACATAAATTCATTACCGCCTGGTAATCGATCACATTGGTTTGAAATCCTGCAAATATTACTTTTTTGGTTATCCCCAACTCTTCTACATAAGCCGTCAGCTTTTCTCTGGTCTCTCCATCACCAACCAGCAATAACATCACATCATCGTTATTCTTTTGCATCTCAAAAAAAGCCTCAATCAAATACTCCACCCGCTTCCAGCTGATAAACCTGGAGGTGGTGCCTATAATGAACTTTTCATTCAAGGATGGAAACTCCTCCAGTGCCCGTTTTTCATTCCAGCTATCCTTAAACAGAACCCCGTTATAGATCACCGAATTAGATGGATTTTTAACCCCCATCTTAATCCAGAAATCTTTTGTGTAGAGTGAATTATTGGTCACCGAATCGCAAATAGAATTCAGAAAGCGCACCAGCAATCTGGTTTTCGCTTTAAAAGAAATGGTATCCGGCCGGCCGTCTACTCCCGCACTATGATTGGTATAGATGATCTTCGCCTTAGAAAAGCGCAGCGCCTCAGCCATTAGCGGCTTAAAGATATGCAGGTGAACAATGTCGTGTGTATTGGTGATCTTCAGGATCTTTTTATACGTCCTTATGTTATAGTCAAAAGGATTTAGCTTCACATAAAAGATCGGGATTCCCGTATTAACGATCCGTTTATTGGCAACCGCATCTTTATCCTGACAGCAAAGTATACTCACATCAAGCTCCGGATTCTTTGCCTGCGCCTGGGTTAAATAAAAGAGAAAGGCTTCAATTCCGCCAAAAAGGAAATCATGAACAACGTGGACAACTTTAACTTTACACATATACGTTAATTTTATTGTTTAAAACTTATTACTTATAAACCAGCTCTCTGGAAATATTGATCACATATAAAGCGACGCATAAAACGGGGACAGTTCCTAATAATGTGCTCCCTGCAATATTGCCCAGGAACAGGAAAAAAATGTAATATTTTGCGTAGGCAAATTCATTCGGCACCCGGGTTCTCAAAGTAGAGATCAGGAGTTTGAAAAACAGGAACAGCCCTACAAAACCAAAATATAAAAATATAGAGGCGTAGCCCACATCAGCAGCCACATAGCCCTGAGAGCGCCCATACTTATCTATAAAATCTCCGTATTTTGATTTGCCAAGCGAGTACCTGCCATTGCCAAGCAAATCGGTGATCACATTCGGAGAGACCTCTGTAAAATAAAACCGGTAAGCTCCCACCCTCGGGTTCTCATCTCCTTCCTTCTGACCGGAATACTCCGTCTCACTTTTTTCAATTAATGCAGAGATCACCGGACTCACGATCAAAAGCACCCAAAAGGCTGCAACAAAGCCAAAAACAACCAAAAGCCTTTTCATCAAACTCAGGTTATCCAGAAAATACAGCAAGCCTAAAATGAAGCTGAAAATAATCGCCTGTCTGCCCAGGTGGAGCACAATGGTCACAAACAATACCACACATACCACCACCCATTTCTTATTAAAAGCATACTTTATTTTCGAAATGGACAGAAAATAGGCAAGGTAAAGCGGACCTGCCCCAATCAAGGTGAGCCTTATTCTCGAAATCCCGCGACTCGTATCAATCTCCTTATCCAACTCACCGTAGCCTTTAAACAGCCTGAACGGGGAAACCGCCAGCCCCACATAAAAGCAGACCAGGTAAATGGCCACAAACACCCATATAAAGCGCTCCACCTCATTCATTTTGGGTTGGCTCTTTGCTAAATAGAAGTAAAACAGGAACGAAAAATTAGGGATGGTCGAAATGAAGGTATCCAGGAAACCCTGTTTCCAGAACAGCGTTGCACAAAATACGGAGATGAAAGTAAACAACGACATCGTCCTTATGACATAAGAGAACCTGTCCCTGTACGACCCGAATATGTAATTTCTCGAATAGAAGATCATCCCGGCTAACAGCACATAATAGAATGCCTTTAACAGGTCATCATTTAAATTTAATGGCCTGAAAAAGAAGAAGTAAGAAAGATTAAAGATCAGAATGAATGAGATCAGTTTCGACTTCTTTTCTATCTGCTCTTCGCTTTCTATCTGCTGCTCGGGTAAAAGTTCTTCAGTAACTGTCATTTAGTATCTATTACAGGGAGTCAAATAAAAATTTAATTGAGTCTTCCCTACGTTCACTTAATAATTTCGATGGAATGGTATAGTCAATAGGCGCAGTCACATCAGCCAGATCGTCCGTATTTTTGATCAACCGATCCTTCAGCCCCAGTACCTCCAATAAGTTCAATACCCTGTAAGGGTTAGAATTCTTATAAATGCTGTAAAAGTTCTTTTGGAAAATAAGGGAGAAAGTAGTTCCGTGGAAAGAATTGGTTACCACAAACCTGGCATTATCAAACAACCAGATGAATTCATTAGGCCCGACATCCTCTAAGCACACATCAACCAGATCGGCTTTCTGTTTTTTACTGCTGATGAACACCACCTTGCAGCCTAATTTTTTAGCAATGTCTTTTGCCAGGTTAATGCAAACACTATTGTTGTCAAAGGTATAGATCAGTACATAGTCCTTTGGTATTTCGCGCGACAGCGGTTTGGCAATCGTCCTCCACTGCTCACCGGTCAGCAATAATGTCGGATCCACCACCACCTGCACATCTTTATCCATAAAGGTTGAAATCTGATCCTTTAAAAACTGCTCCCTTACCGAGATGTTCTTATAGGCACCTAAAGATGCAGTTAAAGTCTTCCTGTCGCCATTGGCGAACTTATGCGCACCCGCACTGGAGGCGTACGACAATCTTTTTACCCTGTCGTTTCCAAAGGCCAGCAAGTACACAGGATCCAGCTTGCCTCCGGTAAACTGAGGGTTCCAGATCTGATCGCTGCCACTGATCAGTACATCATATTGCTTACTGTTTACATCCACCTCAGTAAGGTTCTTATAAGAACCCTTACTCAAGGGGATATACTCGGTAATAAACTCTTTGATCTTATTTTCTTTTTTAACCCCTTTTTTTAAAATAAAGTGCTTTACAAAATGTTTCGCATTCTGCTTTAGTGATCTTCTGCCGTCGTACAGTTTATGATTGTATTTCAGATCAAGATCCTGCTGCTGATAATCGATACACTCTATATTATGTGTTTCCAGTGCCCTGCATAAGCCATAAGCCTGTAAAACGCCTCCATAGTTGTACACATTATGGAAGGTAACTAACCCAATATTCTTTGTTTGTTGGTCTTTCATGTCCTTATAAAATTTTAACCACTTCTTCTGCATCCAGCCTTGGCGAGGATGCTATTTTAATTTTCTCAGGCAGGTATCCGCAGGAAACCACCAGACCCACTCTTTCATTGTTCGGGATGCCCAGCAGCTGTCTTAATTTCAAATCCCTGTGCACCTCCACGCTCCAGTTCAAAGGGCAGGCACCAATGTCATATCTGTGCAGCGCATACAATAGCGACATCGCAAACATCCCTGAATTCACAAAAGATTCATTTCTATCATTTGGGCCCTGGAAAACTGAAATATCAGCTGTGATCACAAACAGGGTATCAGCCAGATGCCCAAATCCCCTGTTGCCATATTGCAGTTTCAGCACCTCCTGCTTCATCTCAGCAGATCTGACCATGTAAATCCTGTTCACCTGCCTGTTGCAGGAGGTAGGCGATTTTAGCGCCAGCCTTACGCACTTCATCAACACCTCTTCGGGAATCAGCACATCGCTGTAATTTCTGGAGCTGTATCTGGAAAGGCAGAACTTATCGAACGACGATTCCCTGTGGGCGAAATAAACGTCTCTGTCAAATTCAAATTGTTTTGGTGTTTCGTATGCGGTAATTCTCAGCCTTAATTTGGCTACCTGATCGGTAATGGCCTGCTTTAACGCAAAGCTTTTTTTGTCATGGAATTCAACATATTCTTCCAGTACATTCATGGAATGAACGAACTCCAGACTAGATAAATTGTATTTTTTATCCAAATACATATTCATCATATCTATCAGTTCAAGCACAACAGGCTCCCCAAACCCAAGCCTGGTATCGGGCATGGTCAGCCCCTTCTCCAAAACATGGTAATAGATGGTTAGCTTGCCTTTAAGTTTGTTTTCAGTATCGAAGGTTTGATAAACATTCGAATTCTTAATAAATCGATTAAAATCGTAAGCATAAAGTTTCGACAACTTGGCTATGATTTTAACTTTTTTCGGGACGATTTTTTTTATGAAAGACATATAATTAAATTTTATTATCTTATTTATTTTCCGGCGAATTTCACCTGAATTCCGGATAACTTTTTTGTAAGGCCTTTTGCAATTCCGGCCACCATATCACGTTCAGCTTGCACAAAGCCGTAATTCCATATCAATAACGAGGTAGAGCAGAAGCTCAGTGCCAGTACCACACCCAACCTAATAAAGCCCTCCGGCATAAAAAGTCCCGGTAAAAATGACACCCCTATTCCCACTGCAGTAATCACCGCAACCTTTAGAATGATATTCTTGAAAAAAGCACTTATAGACAAGCCCGTTAAGGTGTGAACAATCCTTAGCCTGATCACCAGCGAAATCGCTTCGAGGCACAGCCCGCCAATTAAAACTGAGTAGGCCGGATAACCGGATCTAAGCAGAAAATACGAAAGTGGCAAAGTGAGTAAAACGGTGGACCCTACAACGGACTGATATAGTTTAATCTTGCCAGTAGCCTGAACTGCTGTTTTCAATCCAGTCGACATCTGACTAACGACACTGGTCATCAGTACAATCGTACAAAAGGCAGCAGTATACTGAGGTACATTGGATAACCAGAACTTCAAAATAAAGGGCATTTCAATGAGCATGGGAATAACCATGAACAGCAGCAAGAAAACAGAAAACTTACTGGATTGAGTAGCCAGTCTGATCATCCTTTCCCTGTCGCCCCCCCCTTCACTTTTAACGATCTGCGGATTAAAGGCCCTTACCATCATGACCGAAAAGGACTGCATTTGGGAGTTAACCTGATTGGCAACCGCATAAGATGCATTGATCTTAGCGCCATAGAACCTGTTCAATATGATGCTCAGCCCCTGAGAGCTGGCCACATAACACAAGGCCCCAAACAAATTCCATCCTGCATACGAGGCCATTTCCTTCAGCAGCGTGTAATTGGCCGAAAAGCCGAAACTAAACTTACATTCTGCATACTTTACCGAACACCAGATCGTCTTGATCATCCTGATCAGGATAGTTACCGCAGCAATCAGAATCCCGTAGGTGATCAGCTTATCAAAGTGTGTATACAACAGGTAATAGGCAATACCCAGTTTCAATACCGCCTCCAGAATACCACTTAACGAATCAAATAAAAGATCTTCGTTTGCATTAATTGCGGCATCGTACGGCACTGCATTTATGGTAAAAAATGTACTCACCACCATAAAATGAAAAACATACTTTGCCGTTTCAATCCTGGCGGCCGGTATATTCAGCACGCCATCAAAAAGAAACAGTCCGGCAATTTCCAGCAGGGCAACAACCAGCAATCCAATAATTAAGTGTAGGGTGATACTGGTTTTAAATACCTCTTTGTTTTTGTCTACTTCCCCCTTTCCAAGGAAAAACGAGAGGTAGCGCTGGGTAGTTACCGTCATCGCGCCGTTCAAAAAAGAAAGCATCAGAATAACCCCGGCCAGCAAATTAAAGATACCAAAGTCCTCTGTTCCCAGAGATTTCAATATCAAACGGGTCGAAAACAATGCGATAAACATGGTAATCACCACTTTTCCGTAAAGGAAACCGGTGTTGTAAAAAACTTTTTTAGCGGCTTTCATATTACCCTTTAAAAATTCGTTTCCAGAAACCTTTTTTCGCTATTTCCTCTCCATAACTGCCATAGCCGTAACCATAGCCATAAGCATAGGAATCAGACAGCACGATATCGTTTATTACTATTCCTATTTTTTTCATTTTTTTGGTACGGAACAGATCATCTACAATATGCAGCTGGTTTTTAAGCGTAAACTTATGCCGCACTAAATACAGGCAAACATCAGCATGGGGCTCAAGCAACTGGGCATCGGTAATTATACCTATTGGCGGGGCATCAATAATTATATAGTCAAACTGCGTTCTGAGCTCATCTATTAACTCCTTGGTACGCGGATTTAACAACGTTTCCGCAGGGTTTGGCGGGATAGGGCCAGAACTTACAATAAACAGGTCTTCGTGGATATCCAGAGGCTTTACAATATCCTTAGCGGTAAGGCTTTTGTCGACAACGTAATTGGTAAAACCAACACCATTGGAGGTATTTAATTTACCAGACATACCCGGTTTTCTTAAATCCAGCTCCATCAGCAACACACGCTTTCCGGTAATGGCCAACACATTGCCCAGGTTAATTGCCACAAAGGACTTTCCCTCTCCAGACATGCTGGAGGTAAGCAAAATAACCTTTGTTTTTTCGTTTTCGTTATGGTAAAAGGACAAATTGGTTCTTAATGCCCTGAACTGTTCTGAAATGGCAGACCTTGAATTGTCAGAAACAGCCAGGTTAGCCGAATCATCACTATGGCTAATTTCTCCTAAAATCGGAACCTCTGTGGCTTCAGTAATGTCCTCCTTGGTATTTATTTTATTATTTAAAACATCCAGCAGGTAGATGATCCCAATTGGGATGGCCAGACCCATAAACAAACCAACTAATGCCACTACAGATTTCTTTGGACTAAAAGGCTTAAATTCAGATTTTGGCGGATCAATAGTCCGCGAATTCGCGATATTAGAGGTTTTGGAAATCGCCGTTTCCTCACTCTTTTGCATCAGGTAGATGTATAGCTCCTGCTTAATCTGTTGTTGTCTGGCCAGGTTTAAATAATTTCTTTCGGTAGCAGGTATCTGCTGAACTTGTCCTTCAACCGATTTCATCTGTCCTTGCAACTGCGCCTTGGTAATCTCCAATCCGTTTTTAGTAGAGATCAGATTGGCCAGCATATCCGTGCGCATGTTCTTGATCTGTTTATCCAAATTGGTAATCACCGGGTTCGTTTCCGTTACACCAAGCAATCTTCTGTCGCGGTCTAAAAGCAAGGCATTATACTTATCAATTAATCCCGTAAAAACCATATCTCCCGGCAAAATTGAACTGGGTAGTACGCGGTTTCCACTTTCATCTTTTAAGTATTCCTGCAGATTCGATAGGATACTCAGCTGCGTTTCTACCTTCGACAACTCATTCATAAATGAACTGGTATTTTGCACCAGCAATTTAGATTGCTCGGTCATGTCGGCAAGGTTGTTTTTTTGCTTAAAACCCTGAATGTTCCCTTCCAGGTCACCCAGTTCCGAGCTGATAAAGGCCAGCCTGTTCCTTATAAATTTAATGGTACTGTCGGCAACTTCGTTTTTATCATCAATATTTCCCTGAACGTACTTATGAATGAGCTCGGTTAAAATGTCCTCACCTTTTTTAGGAATGGGGTGATTAATGGTCAGGTCAATTACCGTGATCAGCTTATTTCCAACTGATACGCTCAGGTCGTTCATTAATCCGGCTACCTTCTCATCTATGGAAACAATAGAGAACTTATAGCGTTCATCTTGAACAAAAAGCTGTCCGGGTGTTTTGGTAATGATAAATGTCCCGACTTTAGGGAAAGTGATTTTACCGTTAAACTCTACTACAGTATCTAACAGGCCAGATTTTAGCGAGATTTTGCCATTTTTCAGCAGTTCCAGATCAAAACCTGTTGCTTTAATGGTATCTTCCGGTACAACAAATTGAACTGTAAACGGGCTTTTGTAGATTTCTATGTCGTTAACACGTCCCTTTTTAATATAGGTAATATTAAGGTGCATGTCCTTTACCACCTGTTCCATCAGATACCTGGTCTGCAGAATTTCTGCTTCATTATCTACAGTGCTTTTGGTGCCAAGCAGGCCACCAAGATCACCAAGCGCATCGGCTGCGGCGCCAAGCGCGCTACCTCCCTTTTTTTCATCGTTTACTAAAACCCTTGCCGAAATCCRGAACATAGGGGTGGTGTATCGCAGGTATAAATAGGCCAGGCCTAAACAAACTATTACCGATAACAATATTAATGGCCATTTTCTGATAATCTTGGGCAGTAGCTTGCTAATATCCAGGCYTTCATCTTTTGGAAGTTGATTTGATCTTGTACTCATAGGGGATGATTACTAATGAAAAAATGATTAAAGCCTTGTAATTAAAATAATTAAAACGGAGAGCGCTGATCCGAGTATTGCAAAAGTCTGGGTTCTCGATGCGTTGTTCGCAGCTATACGTGCCTTATTTGGCTCTACGTAAATCACATCGTTCTGTTTCAAATAAAAATATGGGCTGTTAAATAATTCTGAGGAATTCAGGCTAAAGCGGGCGAATTCTTTCTTACCGTTGTTGTCACGGATAAGCAATACATTCTCTCGTTTGCCATAAATGGTGAGGTCGCCGGCAAGGCCAATCGCATCTAAAATGTTAACCTTCTCATTCGGCAAGGTATAAGCTGCAGGTCTTACCACCTCTCCTAATATGGTAATTTTGAAATTTGCGAAGCGTACCTGAACACTGGGATTGTTATAAAGTTCGGCAGCTTTTTTTCTGATAAGATCTCTTGCTTCAAAAGTAGTCAATCCCACAAGCTTGATCTTTCCAATAACCGCCAGTTCAATCTCTCCGTTCTTATCAACCAGATAACCGCTAACCTGCTGCTGACCAATGGTAGATGCTGAACTTGCTCCTAAGGCCTGTCCGGTGGTGGTTTGATTAACCACTGCCGAGCTTAGCGGATCTATTGTAAAAATAGACACAGCAAGTATGTCGTCGGGCTGAATTACAGGGTCTGTAAATTGAGCCGTCTTTTCCATTGCAGATTTATCTGCTAGGGAAATGTCCTGAAAGTACGGGACGTTCTTGGTGCTGACGCAGGAAGTAATAAACAATGTAATTAGCAATCCTGCTAAATTCTTTAAAGGGATACTGGGTTTTCTTTTTCTCATAGGTAGGTAGCAATAGTCTATAAT
>NZ_JBFTNT010000056.1:0-20743 GCF_056397585.1 Pedobacter sp. 05L430
AGCTCTAACGGTGTAGAACATACGAGTCAAAGATTATGAGTCTTCTAGCCTAACCGCCCTAACAACAGGCAAAATGTGCCTTTCTGGCTTACAGAAGCAATTTACGAGTTATTCATGGAACCGAAAAATTTTGCTCCGTTACGTATTTGTTACGTTTATTTAAAAATCTGAATTGATCTTCTCCTCTGCAGATATACTTTGTAAACATTAAATCTAGAATTCACTAATATTGGTAGGGATGTAATAGTAGGCACCCATGTTRGGTGTTCTTTTTATGTATACTACTCCGAAATATTGCAATCAGTTTGCCTTAGAGCAATGGCACAATAGAAGGCAATGTATAGTAGGGCAAGTTTCGAATTACTTAGAAAGAGATTAGTACTCAAACCGACTTAACCACCAAAATTGGGGAAGAACCATTTTGGACCGTAATATGAGGCGCGTGTCCGCGAAAGAGGGGCCGTATACGGAATAATCCCCACTCATAGTAATGATGCTGCTTCAACCTAGTTATTTTTATGACTCCCGTTGAAAGGCGACACGTGTGATTATCATTATACATGCCTGACAAACAACTCCGGATAGACATTCGCACATTATAGGAAATTACATTTAGTGCGCAATGAAACTAATTTAACGCATGGTATCCTTCAGTTTTAGATGTCCGTACAGAAAATCTAAGATTTCATTTCCGTCCACCCTAAGTGCCAAAGCTATTAGGTAAATTTCATCCCCTCGGATTTTAGATGTTGGATTAATACTAAGCTCGCTTAATCTCGATTCACTAAGACCAGTGTTGCGCGATAACTCTGCCCTATTAACGAATTTTTTAGCCAAGTACAGACCAAGTTTTGTCAAGTCAGATTTACTTTTAGATTTCACCATTGTCAGTGAAATTAAAACTCATTCTTCATTTTTATAAATCCAACACGATTTAGCTAGATTTTCTTTATAAAAATATAGAAAATCTATATTTTTATACATATATTTGAATTAAGGAAATGAAAAGTAGATTATTTACTAAAACATTATTCATGAAATAAGTTAAATTGCGATCACTAAATATCCAATGATATTGAGGTGTTCACCCAAGAGCCTCGTTCGAGTTATGTAGGAGTTTCAAGAACGCGAGGGATAAGTGAGCACCCGGTACTTAATAGCATTTGCTATTAGGCCGGGGCAGCTTATTGATTGCGTTCAGATTAGCGTTTGCTAATCCCCGTCCTACACGGGAACTCGGGCAATTTCAATGAGAACTTCTGTCCCGGGCCTGATAGCATTCATCCCCAAAAACATCTCAAGAGGCTCATATCATGTTCAACTAACGTAGAATAAATATGAGAACCAGAACTGCTAACCAAGTAATTTCCAGCAACATCTTTAAACTCATTATCAGGGCACCGCAATAGTATGTCATTAATTTTTTGCAAGGTGGGCGGGTTGTGCAGGGAGGCATGGCTTTGCCTGCTTTGCACCTTAATACTTTTTGACTAACTATTTTCTTAAAAAACTGATAATGAAAAAAACGATACTCACTATCGTCCTGGCCATGTTATGCCTAATCCTTAGCCTACAAAGTCAGGACCAGGACACCATTACCGGAACCATATATACACAAGACCGAAAACCATTAGCTGGTGTCACCATTAAAATCATAGACACCGACATCAGCACCATAACAGACGAAAACGGCAAATTTTCCCTCGTCAGCAAGACAAAAAATGGAACCGTGACCTTCTCCTACACCGGATATGAAACCCAGTCCATGGACTATATCATGGGCAGAGAAGACAAATTCAAAATCTTCATGCGGGAACTCCGGAGCCAGCTGCAGGAAGTCGAAATCAATGCAGGCTACTACACCGTGAAAGAGCGCGAACGGACAGGCTCCATTTCTCGAATCGGCGCAGAAACCATAGAAAAGCAACCCATCAATAATCCCTTACAGGCCTTACAGGGACGCATTCCCGGTGTTACCATCACACAACAAACAGGATTACCAGGAGGAGGCTTCTCTGTTCAGATCAGGGGACGCAACAGCATCGCCAGTGGCAATGATCCTTTATACATTATAGATGGTGTATCCTATCCCTCAACCAACATTTCTTTCAACTACGGGGGTAATATCCTTGGCGCTAACGGAGCAAACCCACTAAGCTTAATAAACCCTAATGACATTGAAAGTATTGAAGTTTTAAAAGACGCCGATGCCACAGCAATCTACGGCTCAAGGGGCGCCAACGGAGTCATACTCATCAAAACAAAAAAGAACAAAAGCGGAAACAGCCAGCTAAATGCCGTTTTCTCACAGGGTGCCGCGGCAGTAGACCGAAGAGCCAAAATGCTGAACACCGAGCAATACCTAGAAATGCGCCGGGAAGCCTTTAAGAACGACGGCTTAACCCCCACTTCCAGAGATTTTGATGTGAACGGCACCTGGGCAGCAGACAAATATACCGACTGGCAAAAAGAAATGATTGGCGCCGCCGCGCCCATGACCAATGCCGCGCTCAACCTCAGCGGCAGCTCCGGAAAGATCAGCTACCTGCTGGGTGGAAATTACTACCGCGAAGGAACGGTATACCCCGGATCATTTGGCTTTAACCGTGGCGGCATGCATTCCAGTCTGGATATCGGGTCACCAGAAAGTCCTTTCCAGGCCAGCTTCACTGCAAACTATTCTCGTACCAACAGCCTGCTGCCCAGAAATGATTTCACACAATTCATGGCCCTTGCACCCAACGCTCCAGATGTGTATGATGCCTCCGGCAATCTGAACTGGGCAAACAATACCGTATACATCAACCCCATGGCCTTAATGCAGCGCACAAACAAAGCGGCAACAGATAACCTGGTCGCAAACCTAAGCCTGAGTTATAAACTGTGGCGGAATCTAGAACTGAAGGGTTCATTTGGCTACACCACGCAGAACAGAGAAGAATTAAACAAAATCCCGCTTGCTTCTTTTGCACCTGTCAACAATGCAACCTCGGCTAATAGGACCAGCTATTTTGCCAATGCCAGCAACAACACCTGGCAGGCAGAACCGCAGCTGAATTACAGTACAAAACTCGGCGCCGGACGCCTGGAAGCATTAGCAGGTTTAACCTTCCAGGAAAATAAGAACGAAATGAAGGCACTGGAGGCCTCCGGCTTCAGCAGCGACGAGCTCATGGAAAACATCCTGTCTGCAGCCAACATCCTGCCCTACCAGGTCACCTATTCCCAATACCGCTATACCGCAATCTTTGCCCGTTTGAATTATAGCCTGGCAGGGAAATACTTTATCAACCTGACCGGACGGCGCGACGGATCAAGCAGGTTCGGACAGGACCGGCAGTTTGCCAATTTCGGGGCCATCGGCGCCGCCTGGATATTTTCCGAAGAAAAACTGTTTAAAGAAAACTTCCGGTTTTTGAGCTTCGGCAAGCTGAGAGCAAGCTATGGGATCACCGGAAATGACCAGATTTCCGACTATGGCTACCTGCAGCTATGGTATTCCGGAAATAGCTACCAGGGAAACGCTACCGTCAGGCCCAACACCGGCCGCGTGGGCAACCCGGACTTTGCCTGGGAGACCAACCGCAAACTGGAAGCCGCCATCCAACTCGGATTCTGGCATGACAAGATCAACCTGGAAGTTTCCTGGTACAGAAACCGCTCCTCAAACCAGCTGATCGGAGATCCTCTGCCTTTGAGTACAGGAAGCTCCACCATCACCGCCAACCGCCCGGCTACCGTTGAAAATTCAGGACTGGAGATCGGAACAAATTTTAAACTGGTCAACAAAACCAACTTAACCTGGTCGGCTGCTATTAACATGACTATCCCCAAAAGCAGGCTCATTGCCTATCCGGGGCTGGAAAGCTCAAATGATGCCTACAATTACATTATCGGGCAACCCTTATCTATCCGCAAGATTTATCAGGTAAATGGGGTTAATCCACAAACAGGATTATACGACATCGAGGATTATGATGGTAACGGAACGTTAGACGATGCCGACCGCTATCGCCATAAATTTACCGGCCAGTATTTTTTCGGGGGAATCCAGAACACCTTGCGGTATAAACAGCTCAGTTTAGATTTCCTTTTTTCTTTTGTGAAGCAAAACGGCAACAATTACATGAGCACGACCACCTTTACACCCGGCATATGGACGCCGGAAACCCCGTACGGCAATCAGCTCACCGCCGTCCTGAACAGATGGCAACAGCCCGGTGATCAGTCTGGAGTCCAAAAGTTCAGCACCACAAACAATACCAACTACATTTTCAGCGATGCAAAGAACGAAGGGGGCATGGCCATTCAGGATGCTTCCTATATCCGGCTAAAAAATATCTCTGTTTCCTATACTTTACCAGCGAAACTCCTTTCGGCGATCAGGGTCAAACAGGCAGCGCTGAATATACAAGGGCAGAATGTACTCACCTTCAGTAAATACAAAGGATTGGACCCGGAAACGCTGAGCATGTACAGTCTGCCACCCCTGCGCGTATTTTCTGTTGGTTTAAATCTAACTTTTTAATACTAAGGTCATGAAAAATATTAAACTAATTTACCTCATCGCTGGTGCCATCATTTACCTGCAAACTTCCTGTAAAAAGTTCCTGGAGATAGATGCGCCAAAGAACAGCCTTTCCTCAGCACAAATATTTAAAAATGACGAAACCGCAACCTCTGCTGTTACAGGAATTTACAGCGGCATGGCAAATTCAGGATATGCCTCGGGTGGAAATACCAGTATCACCTCCCTATGCGGCCTCTCAGCAGATGAATTTGAAAACTACAATTTTAGTCTGGTGGAATTCTATGAAAACGCGCTCCATCCTCAAAACACGAGTATCAGTTCTCTTTATGCGTTACCCTATACCCATATCTATACCGTCAACGCGATCCTGGAAGGGCTGAGTGCTTCAAAAGGCATTAGTCCCCCAGTCCGTTCACAACTGGAAGGAGAAGCACATTTCATAAGGGCCTTCTGTTATTTCTACCTCGTCAATCTTTTTGGCCCGGTACCACTACAGCTAAGCTCCGACTACCGTGAAAGCCGAAATCATCCCCGCGCAGCAGAGGCAGCGGTCTATCAGCAGATTATTACTGACCTGGAAACAGCTGAAAGTCTACTGACCGACGACTATGTAAGCGGGGAACGCGTCCGGCCGAACCGTGCGGCAGCTCAGGCCCTGCTGGCCAGAACTTACCTGTATACTAAAGACTGGCAGAATGCGGAGAAATATGCTTCACTGGTCATCGGTAAAACCGGCATCTACGACCTGGTCGGCCTGGATGAAATCTTTATAAAAAACAGCAAGGAAATCATCTGGTCCATTTTTCCGTCCGCAAACACCAACAGCCAGGACGGCAATTTGTTTATCCTTCAAGCTACTCCCGATTACGTATCCTTAAGAAAAAACTTTGCCAGTACAGCCTTTGAGCCAAATGACAAACGAAAAACTGCCTGGATCGGAAATTACACAGATCAAACCGGAAGTTATGACTACCCATATAAATACAAAGTCAAATCCTCTACGACCATTACAGAGTATTCAGTAGTCTTCCGTCTGGCAGAGCAATACCTGATCCGGGCCGAAGCCAGGGCGATGCAAAACAAACTAACCGAAAGCGCGGGCGATCTGGATCAGATCAGACGCAGGGCCGGGCTTCTTGCAATAAAAGACACCCATCCGGATATTAGCCAGATCCAGTTGTTAAACGCCATTCAGCATGAACGGCAGACAGAACTTTTTGCAGAATGGGGTCACCGATGGTTTGACCTGAAACGGAGCGGACTGAGCACTGCCATCCTCTCCCCTTTAAAATCCGGCTGGAAGGCAACCGACATCCTCTACCCGATTCCAGTGGAGGAAATCAGCAGAAATCATCAGATCACTCAAAACCAGGGGTATTAAACCTATGTGTACACTTAAGCAGCGCCTCAAAATGCGCTGCTTAATAAAATTCTTATTATGAAAACCATATCTTACATGAGCCTGATCACCGGCCTATTATTACTGTTCACTGTAAAGTCAAACGCGCAGTACATTCCGCAAGAGGCTACCTTTTCAGGTACATTTAAATACAGCAAAAAAAAGCAACCTGACAGCGTATTGGTCTGGACCTATCCCAATGCGAATTTTTGGGATTCCTCGGTTGATTACAAAGCCAAAGTCAACCATGACGGAACCTTTAGTTTCACAATCCCGGCATTAGGTAAGCCCCTATTTTTTGTGATCAAAGTCCCCCGGTCCGGGAGCGTGGAGACCCTGGGATGGTTTTCCCTGGCCTGGTATGCGGAACCAGGGGACGACATCCATATTGCCATCACAGAAACCACAGGAGACGATATTTTATTATTCAGCGGAAAAGGTGCTGCCAAATACAACCTCATTACGGCATTGCAAAAAGTAAAAGATAATTTTACCAGCCTGTACACTGAACTCAAAGCATCGGATACATCAACAGAGGTCCGGCAAAAGCTGGATCAGCTGGCCAGATTGATTAAAACAAACCTGCAGAAAAAACAACAACTTATCGACAGTTCCACTGCGCAGCTCAGCCCTTCAATGCGGAAATTGATTGCTGACCAGTTTGCCAGGTACCATACAGAATGGGGCGACTACATCAATGACGGTTATCGCTTAGCTTATCAAAAAAAGCAACCAGAGGCGCAGCAGCTCCTTAAGGCAGCTTTTAAACAAACCTTTTTTGATACTGAACAAGAGCAGGATACGATTAGCCTTTTAAGCCCGGAGCATTTCAGCGGGCTGCTAAGGCACTATAAAACCAAAGCTTTGCTGAAGGGCTCCGGAAAAGATGCTGACCTTCGGACATTTTATGAGATGCTGAAATACCATACGAGTCAACCTGAAATCAGGGAAAGGCTGCTGAGCCAGTTCCTTATGGATGGAAAATCATTGCAATACATTGCCCGTTACGATCCCATAACTTATGATTCCCTGGTCATGGATGCCACTCCATTGCTAACTTCTAAGCTGGGAAAGGAAATCATGGCCAAAAAAACCAAACTGGCCAAAGGAAGACCATTCTATGATACGGACTTTACCGATCTCCGCGGCAATATCTTTAATACCTCGGCACTGAAAGGCAAAGTATTTATCATTGACCTGTGGGGGACCGGCTGTAGTGGCTGCGCACAGTTTCATCATCTGTTTGAATCCCAAGTCTGGCCTTCTTTAAAAGACCAGCAGGAATTCAAATTTTTAAGTGTCAACACAGACAAGGACAGAAAAAGATGGATGGAAAGCCTGAACAGTGGAACCTACACCTCAAAAGCCTATCTGAATGTGTTCACCGGATTGGGCACTGGCTTGCTTGACCATCCCCTGTCAAAATATTATGAGGTTAATGCCGCCCCCTTCGTGTTGCTCATAGATAAACAACATCGAATCGTTGCTAAACTAACCGGTTATTTTACTTCAAAAGAGTTGCTTCGGCTTATCAATGATGCCCTTGCAGAAAAATAGATTTTGGAAGATCATTCCAAACGATATATCACCAAAAACTGATCATAAATGGCAATTAGGTTTTGGCTAGCTACCTCAAACTGACGCATATTTAGCCCTTTATACTTTGGCAGGTAGAAACTATGAAGATACCTGCCACTGTTTCCTTCATAAACATCAATTGATTCCTCTTTCCGGCGGCTGGCAGCACTTTCATTATCAGCCCTTAGTCCGGACTGGATGTAAACACAGTTTCCGCTGACGGTAAAATATTTATTGACTGTAGTTGGTAAACCAGCCGGAGATTTTCGCAATATGCCCGTACCGTTTTTGAGCCGCTGGTTATACATATTAACCCTGATCTTTGCCCACTGCACCGTATCAACGGTCTTCGCTTTATAACGTAAATTCAGGTTCGTATCCAGGCACAAAAAAGTACCCCGGTAAAAATACATGTAGTACAGGCTGGCGGCTCTTGCATCATAATGGAGCCAGCCATCAGCACAAAAAATGCCATCCACTTGTGGGGGTAATCGATAATGCTGCCCGGGCGATGCCTGCTGGGCGAGCGAGATCTTTAGCAATTCAAGATGGCTTTCCGATTTATTTTTCACAAATGATCGTACCACTAGCGTACCTGCTGAAAGCGACCTGGGCTCATCAAAACGCTGCCCAGACAACATCCAAAACTGGTTTCGGGAAGAGGACATCGCAGCGATTTCACCAATCCCATTGGTCATATGAACGGTCGTATTCCATCGGTCAAAATTTACATTGCCGCCCTGCATGTTGAAGCTACCTGGCACAGCTAACTTAATTTTTCTGACAGATCCTTCTACCGGATCTATGACATACTGCATTACCGGATTGTTGTAATCTTTCAGATAGATCAGACTGTCCGGCTTCCAGGAAAAGCCGAAGCCAGCGCCAGGGAACTGGAATACTCCGGCTATCCTAAATTTTTGCACAATGAATTTTCTGTTGAACGCGTTTGGTGTATTTTGATGGCTTCGCTGAAAGAATAGGATCAACATTACGATACAAAAAGACATGACAAACAGGATAATACCGATCTTTTTCATGGTTTAAAATTAAAACCCAGGCCCAGGCAATCGCCTGAGCCTGGGTTTGGTATTACTAATTAAACTTTTCTGTTGCAGGAAGCTGAGAAACCCTGATTTTGGTCCCTGATTCTCCAGGTTGTGTCCAAACGAATTGCTGAGGAATAGCGGTGCTACAAAGCGTTACTGCTCCATTACAATTGTAAGGGGTGTTGTTCGGATTTGGGCCATAATAAGTGTTTGCATTAGTACTTAATGCTCCGCCTATAGCAACTGTTGCTAATAAAGCGGCAAAAAATAATTTTTTCATGTTTTTAATTTTAATATTAAGCACCTACTCTGTTACAGGTTTTCGGTTCCTCCTGATTCATGCGCATAGAATATGTTTTAAGGGCAAGCCCTATTTATTTTGAGATTTAGAATGTAATAGAATACCGACGATGGAAAGGATAACAAAAACCAGATTAAAGACAAGATGCTGCTGCCAGCTCATGTGCTCCAGCACCCCGCCGCAGCTACAGGGAATACTTTCACTAAAGTTCAGGATCGCGATGATGTAAGCGGTAAACAGCGTCATCAATCCAAGCGCAGCAAACAATCCCAGGGACGTGGTTTTCGGAAACATGAGCAGAATGGCAATGACAATTTCAACTGCCGGGACCAGCCAGACGAGTATGCCGGCGAAGTCCGTCAGTATGGGCGACTTTGCAATCTGCAGCTCAAATTTCTGATGATCCAGCAGTTTGGCTGCAGCAGCATAAACAAATAATAGGATAAAGCTATAGCAGATGATATCGGTTAGCATTTGCCGGATTCTGGCTAGCCCCTGGGATGGATGACTTCGAGCRGTGGATTTCATAAGGGATGATTTGATTAGTCCTAAATTGACTATTCACATCCTAAAATCACCCGGTTTTAGCGTCTAAAAAAGCAGTTATTTAATGGATAAAAAGCAGTTAAAAAAAGGATTTCTTTCGCGCCGGGTTACCATTTCTTTGTAAATAAGCTAATTCTCCTTTCGTAATTTCCCTAACCTGTCCACGGACATACCCATATATTCAGCAATATATTGCAGCTTTGCGTGCGGAAATATTTCATTCAGCATTTCCCGTTCTTCCAGGTACCTTTCCCTGGTGTTAAGGTTCCTGATGTTGTCGCCATGTATTAATCGCATCATTTCATTATCCGCCCTGATCTTTTCGGTTATCGTTTCAGTTTCTTTAAACGCTGTCTTTAAATCCGACAAGTTCTGGTAGCTCATAAGCACCGCCCTGCAATCCTTTATAACCTCGATTGTACTATGAGAGGGCTCCTGGCTAAAAAAGCCAGGACTAGTATACAAGAAGCTTCGCTCCCTCCAGAACCAGGCTGTACTTTCGCTGTAACTAATTGCATTCACTCTGATCTCGCGAGCAATGCCACCTATCGTAAACCAGATCAATTGCTGGACTTCGTTGAAGTTGAGTATTCTGCTTCCCCTTTTGTATTCTGTTTCAAACAATATGGGTTTGATTAGTCGCTTAAACCTTGTGCTTAGTGGCTGCATCTTTTCCATTGTATCGATTAACAGTTCAAATGCTTCGTCTGAAACAGGCTTCATGGATTGTACCTTAGATGGTGCTCAAACCCAACCTCTTCCTGCCAGCCTGTTGTCAGCCCTAATAGCTGCAGCAGTTCGATCTTGTTTCTGGAATTGGTCTTTAAAAAGATCTTGCGGATATGGGCATCCACGGTTTTCCGGGAAATAAAAAGTATCCGTCCCGTTTCCTCGTAAGTAAGTCCCTGGCACAGCAACCTCGCAATCTCTTGCTCACGGACACTAAGCCGGTAGTCAGCACATTTTTTTCGGAAACTATAGACTTGTCCCATTTCATTGGCGAGTTGCTTTTTATATTCCGAGCGATCCCTGTCAATGGATCGCTTCAGAGATAATATCATAACGAAAATAAACCCAGCGTTGGTCACCAATGCTTCGGTCCATTGATTGACGCTAAGATAGGCAAACACCGACAGGCAGACCCACGGCGCAACCGCGAAGTACACACCTAGCACTTCCATCTTCCCTGGTGGATTCTTCGAAGCTGCTTTGATTTTGAACGCCTTTCTGATGGCATCTAAAATCGCCCACAACAGGTAAAAAGAATAAACAAAAGGAATGACCAGGCCATAATTGAGGGCAAAGCTCAGGTCTTCGGTGAGAGGGTAAATCAGCACAAAAAATACCAGATAAGGGCCCAGCAAAAAAACCGTTGTCCCGTACAGTGCCTGGAAACGCAGGTGTTCCAGGTGAAAGCTTTTATAAAAATAGTATGGGAAATAGGCTGCCATCAAAAAACCGGAACCATAGGCAATGGTGTTTTGCAACGTTAGGCGGATAGGTATGTCCGGGTCCGGAAAAATGCCGCCTGTAACATTGTAAAAAATAAGCAGGCCCAGCAAAATAAGATACCAAAGGCGTGGCTTGTCCTGGGGACCGGAAAAGTACCGGTAGAACTGGATAGAGAACATCATCAGTTCAAGGAGAATAAATAAGAGCGTAATCAGATGCATTTCTGAATTAAAGACTAACATAGGGAGATGATTAGGCGATGATCGGAATGACTTATTTGATGAGGGCTATGTAATGTGTTTTAAAAAGAACAAAGTGTAACCAATATCCATTGTATGATAGATATGAAACCCGGATTTCTGGTACCAGGGGATATTTTCAACGGTAGAAGTCTCCAGGTAAAAAGGCAGGTCCATCATGCCGGCTTCTTTAATTAATTCCTGCAATAATGCACTGCCTAAACCATGCCCGGTCACCGAAGGATCCACGCCGATAAACCAGAGGTAATAAAATGGCAATTGGGGATGCTGTTTCTTAATTAAACCCTCCCGCCYAAGTACTTTGGGCAAATTAGAGAGACCCATTACTTTAAAAACGAGTTTTACGTCCCAGTAAATCCCTTTTAAGGAGGTTTTCTTCTTATCGGGAAACAGGACCAGTGCACATGCATTTTTATCTTCGGACAAAATAACCCTACCATATGCATTGCACATAAAGTAAGCGTACTCCATCAATAACTTTATCCTTGACAAACGTTTTCTATCTTGCTTGACAATATAGTTTACACTTTTATTGTCTTCAAAAGCCTTTGCTAAAATTTCAGTTACCCGAATTCGATCCTCATTGCTGATTACCATATCTTAATTCAATAAAACACCCAAGATACATATTATACCAATTTGGTTGTTTGTACTTCTTATTCACGAGAATCCTTTTGATGGGTATGCCCGCCGAAGGTCAATATATGTGTAAAAGTCGTCGTAGCCAGACTGGTTGTCGGATCATCAGGAGGATCGTTCTGATGCGTATTTTTGATTTCAAAGACCACTTCTGGTTCAATAACCAGCTTTTTTTTGTGTTGAGTTTCCATAGTTTTTTTTTGAAAATTTAGGACAAAGGGCCAGTCCAGCGAATTTTATTATACCACTATGCCACTTTTTTATATAAAAACCATAAATTGTAGATATCACTCTATTATGAAATTAACAGTACGTCTGAAGGTAATCGGCAGGCATATTGCTTTTGTTGCTGCCTATTTTTTTTACGAGATTGGAATGCTTTATGCCTACACCGGCGAAGGAATCTATTTCTGGGATGTCTCCTGGCATTTACTGGTTAACCTATGTCTCTTTTATTTCACTGCTCACTATCTGCTTGAATACGCCAGTTCTTTTGCGACAGCTCCTCAGCGTCTGGGTTTAGGAATGATACTCTTAGCCCTGGAGTTCTCCACCTTTCTGCTGCTGAAATATCTGCTTGCACAAGCTTATATCTTTTTTGAGGTACGCACCACCAATCCTTATGTAGGTTTCAACAATTTTCTGCGCGATACTTTTTGGAGATTTATAACCGTAAATGGATTAAGCTTTACGTACTGGTTCTTCATGGCCTCCAGCAAAAAGCAGCGACAGGTTGCCTTACTTGAACAAGCCAGACTAAAGGATTTGGCCGATCAGGAAATCGCAAAACGGGAATTTGTCACCATAGAGAATGCTTTTTTGAAGTCACAGATCAATTCCCATTTCCTGTTCAACACCTTAAGTTATCTCCACAGCACCGTCCTTCATACCAATAAAGATGCCGGAGACACCATTCTTCGCCTTTCCGATATCATGCGTTACAGTTTAAGCACTCCCTCAGGAGGAAAGGTAAAACTGAAAGAGGAGATTCAGCACATCGGTGATATTTTTGAGATCAGTGCTTTAAAGTCTGCCGGACGCTTACATATAGATTTTAGGGTTACCGGAGCTCCTGGCGAGCTCGAAATCATTCCTTTGGTACTGGTTACCCTAGCAGAAAATGTACTAAAATATGCTGAGTTAAAAGTCGAGACAAGCCCTGCACAATTTCACTGTAACATCGAAGGGACACTACTGACCATACAAATCTTAAACAATAAGCGGAAATTCGTTTCGCCCATAGGATATGGAATTGGCCTTAAAAACACCGAAAAGAGACTCTCCAGGGCTTATCCGAATAAATACGAACTTCACATCTTAAATTCAGAATTATCCTATCAGCTCACCCTTACCATTCAATTATCATGAGGCAGTATAAAACAATAATAGTAGATGACGAAACGCATGCACTAGCTACATTGGACTCCTATATCGAAAAAACACCAAACCTTGTTCTTTACAAAGCCTATGAAAATCCACTGGATGCTCTGGCTATTCTTTCAGGCAACCAGCCTCCTGATATTGCCTTCCTCGACATCGATATGCCCGAACTTTCAGGACTAGCCTTAGCAGACCTTGCAAATAGCGATGTTCGGGTTATATTCACTTCAGCACATGAACAATATGCTCTGGAAGCCTTTGGCGTTCATGCCTCAGGTTATCTGCTCAAGCCTTTTTCTTTTGAGAAGTTTTTAAGCACCGTGCAAAAAGTGTGTAAACGGATCGTTAAGGAGGAAATTTCAGTATCTGATAAGCCAGCTTTTTTCAAGGCGAGTGTAAAAGGAAAATTTATCAGAATCATGATTGATCAAATTACTTTTATTGAAGCCATGCTGAACTATGTGAAAATCCATACCACCGGAAGTGACTCGCCGAAGGTGATCTATCTTTCCTTAAAAGAAGCCGAAACAAAACTAAGAGGCACCCATTTGATTAGGGTAAGCCGGTCTTTTATCATCAACACCATTTTCCTGGAAACGGTTGATGGTAACAGTCTGACCATGAGTAATGGTCAAAAAATTGGACTGGGTCCGGCATATAAAACCAGCTTTTATACTTATCTAAAATCCAACACCATAGGTGGCAACTAGAATTTATTAAGCCTAAACAGTATTTACAAGACCTTGTTTCCCTCTACCCATTAGCGATCGGTAATATTTGGTCAGGAAATAATACATGTTCGTTTCAAACTCAGACGAACCCGTCGTGTTCAACCTATTTAAATGCATATGAATCAAATCTGACACCAACTGGTCGTAACGGTCTTTTGAAGCGAACTGCCGGATGTCTTTTACTGCTTTACACTTTTCACCCAATTCTTGAATTTTTTGGGCAATAAGATTGCCATAATAACTTACAGGTTCGCCTGCCGCAAACTCCAATTGAGGTTTCCGGTGGCGATAATACTTATCCAGCTGTACCCGTTTGGACGCTGATTTTGTCCCTATCTGATTTCCATTCTTCGCAAACTGAACCTTTTCATTCAAAGTGGAAAACATCACTGATAAAATCTCAACAACGGAGCTGATCGCAAAACAGATTTGTTCGTCAAGTGTCTTCTGAGTTTTATAAAAATTGACAACAGCCTCACTGCTCAGCTCAAATATCTTCTCGACATTTTCTATTCCCGCTAAACCGTAGCGTTTAAGTTCAGGCTGATAAGTTGCAATTGTGAAATCAGTAACCAAGCCATTTTTTAGATGCGGTTTGACCAGGCGTTTGATCTCAGCTATAATCTGGACGGCTTGATGGACATGCACATTCATCCTAAGCCGAAGGTGGTAACTGGGATCAGCATAACGGACAAAAAACCAGCAATAAATCGCATTGCTCTTTCGAAGTCGCTGCAAAATCTTATACAAAGAATCGTCAGCCAAAAACCAGTTTACCGTCTCTGGATGTGCGTATATCTTAAAGTATAACCACTCCTCACCCGGCAAGAATAGGGATTTAACATTTCTCACTACATCTGCATGTCTGAAAATCTGCTCCTGATAGCATGGTTCCTTGTTGATCAGGAAGGCCACATACTGACCGAGATAAACATTGCCCTTAACGTCGTAAATCTTGCAACTATCCCCTGGCATAAAAAATTCCTTGAGGATAATCCGTGATTGATTTTTTATGATCTGTAAAAAGTACCTGATCGATTCTTCACAATTAAGGTCAAACACCAACTGACGGTCATAGTTTGATAAGGCAAACCATCTGACCAGGTKGGTGGAAGAAGCCATCTTATAAAAGTTAGCCACACCATGCGCCGAATCCAGAAAATTGCTTATCACATGTTTATCCMATATCCATTTTGCCGCAGATAAAATGATATTTTTATACATTATCCTGGGATAATACTTTAGACCAGGCAAATAAAATTCAGGGTCAAATGAAAAGTCACACTTCAGGTGCTGGTATTGTAAGTCTCCAAGAAACCTTAACAAAGGCAGGTTACTAAGGTTGTAATTATATGCACTCGCCAGTCTTGGAATAACAATTTTATTCAACCGTTTAGAACGCATGATCACTTGCCCGGCCGCTACGCTAATATACAGGTCATTCAATGAAATGATTTGCTCTTTTGGTAAATCAGCATGTACCAGAACCGGAATTTCAAAATCCCGGAGGTGCGCCCTGCTGTTGATGTTATCTGAAACGGAATCATCCATAGCGGCGATCTCTGCGAACACAACCTCAGCATTTTTTGCTTGTTCCATTGCAGTGATCATTCTCAGCTCATTGTGAATTTGCTGATGATGAGAAAACCTACCCGCGATGCTCACCGCACTATTGCCGCCTGCATTTTCAATAAATAGATAAGATCCTGCTTGCCGGAACATAACCCATAATGAGGGGGGAAAGTGTTTTACGCTGTCGGGTATGGGCAGTCGCTCAATGTCATTCACCGAAAGGGAGATAGCCCTCTTCTTATCAGCATCAGACATTTTCTGTAAAAGCAACGCACTTACCGCAGTCCAGTTCTTTTTAAAATTTTTCTGACTTTTATCATCTGAAGGGCGTGTTAAGTTACCTTCTTCCATAGCCGATCTCTCCGTTCCCAGGTAACTTATTCCGTATTGAGGATCTAAGGCCAATAGCAATGGGATCTCCGCAGTTTCAAACCTTTTCATAAATTTTTTAGCAAAATTTGACAAGGCACCCTCCTGATCAAGCGCTAATCTATCGAGAACTTTTAATCCTTCCAGGATGTCATCTTGAAAGCTGACTGAAAGGCTTCCCCGTTGCTTGTGAAAAGCAATTGAATAGGATTTCTGATTGTTGGCAGTTGGATCAATTGTTTTTTGTAAAAAACTTCCGGTAATATGTGGCAATGCAGAATGATATAACACTTGCGCCTTGATTAATGTTGCGATTAAAGCTGGACCGTCTTCCTGTTGAAGGCCTTCCCTCAGGAAATTAAGCACTGCCTTGTAATTGCTTGGTTGCTCAAGGAATTTCAATAGTTTTGCAAGTAGTCTTGATTTATAAACCTTCATGAGCTTAAAGGTGGATCTCTCCTCCCCGGAGCTGCACTGGCGAAATAAATAACGGAATTGACTCCCAAGCTTATAAATGGATGGGTTTACATAAATGAGTGTTTCCTCAGTCCAGGCACCAATAGGATCTGCTCCTCCAAAATTAGGAAAAGTGATCAAAAGTTGCTCTGTGTCACGCAGCATAGGTTTGTCGTGCACCTCCCAGTTTAACAGCGATACAGACGCAAATGCACCAAATGGCGTTGCCCTATAGGACATCCTGTTGTAATATTTATATGCAGCCATACGATGTTCAACAGCCAATAATTCATAGGCAAACCCATGTTTCTTCAACTCGATGTACAAGTCAGGACTAGCCATGAACAATGCCTGCTGAAAATCTTTGTCCAGGAGCACCCTTGAAAGGCTTTCAGGACTGAAATTGGAAAATGGCTTCGCAGGCGTTCTGATCAGCAATTTAGGATAAAAAGAATACTTCATTTGACGCATCATACATCCAAGATGCCGAATAAAATCCTCAAAATAAAATAACAAACACCTGAAATACAGGTATTTAAAAATATTAATAGTCAAAAAAGCCAACCTTATCCCTATCAAGTAATCGCTTCATATAAATTTCGGACCAATCGATATAATAATTAAAAAGTTGCAAAAAACAAGATCATAATATTCTTTTCTATTAGTTCAGTTTACAAGCGATTTATTTGAATTAAATCGTTCAACTGCTCAGAATTTCAAAATTGACGAGTTGAATCCCGGGGCTTTGTTTTGCAGTATGCCTTCTATGAAGACGCACGAACCTGGAGATACTAATTTTAGGATCAGTGCCCCGCTCAGTTTCACAGTTTGCTGGTATGCTTTTAAATACAATGACATTCGGGAAGGCTAATTTCCACGGAGATCTCTCCATTTTGAAAAGGAAGGTCTGTTTCCAGACACCTCCTGAAAGCCCTAAATATTGGTTCAACGCCGCCCGAGATCTATTAATTTTCGATCGGATCAGCCTGATGAACTACCTTACCTTTGAGACCTTAACATCATCTAATATTACCGTTGAGCTACCTGTATTTAAAAACCTCACTTTTACTGTCTTCATATGATTCAGGTATTCCGATCCTGTTTTAAACTTTAATGTTTTAACACTAAAGTTATTGGCACCGCTGACTTCAAACTTACTGCCTTTATCCAGCACTCCGGACACTTGCGTAACGTTTTGTACCGTTGCCTCAAGATGGCTTTTCCCCTTCATCCAAAGCTCCAGCTGATAGGCTGTACTATGATTGAGGTATACATATTGTTCTATGTACTGACCCGGATTTAAAAGCAGCGCATGATCTCCATTTCGCTTCACATCTGAAGTCAATTCACCAGTTCCTTCCCAGGGCGACAAATTCTTATTTGCATCAAACCCTGGGTTTGGCAATTCATTTCCTTTCAATAAAGGCCATTGGTATCCCCGGATGTAATCCACCTCCATATCAACTGATCCCCCTGCACCGTAACTTCCCAAAAAGACATTCATAAAATGGTTGGGCGAATAAATCTGGTTTTTATTGTCGTAAGCTTTAATCAGCTTGCCATTAATGTAATGCTTAATGCTCGAGGGCGTCCATAGGACACCATGTGTTACCCATTGGTCAACATGGGTAAAGCCTTCGGCAATATCTGTAGCGAGGTTATGCTGAAAAGCCCCATGCTCATCTACATGTCCGTGCAATACAAACTGGGCGTCCAGGTTCTCAAACACATCAATTTCAAAAACCTGCCCTGCAGGTCTGATGCCTGAGATGCCATCCAATAGGGTCCCCTGCTGAAGATAATATTTCAGATCAGGGCCAGGTGAATCAAACCAAAAGGCTGTATTTACCCCTTGTGGCTTACCCGAGCTGCTCCTTTTAACCCGTACCTCAAAATAACCACCTCTGCTGTTGTCCAGGTAGTTCTCATTTTTCCGCCAATCGTATGTCTGAATGGAAGAGATTTTCCTTCCGCTAGCGGGATAAAAACTGCGAACAGGCACAACGTCATTGGTAAACAAATGAATGCTCCTGCCATTAAAACTCATTCCAGGCTGAGGCAGACTATCGTGAAGCATTAGCGATAGATTGTCTTTTTTGAGAAAATCAATGTTGGAATAATAGTTTGTTGACCACTTATTCCTATTCAGCAAATCGTCATTGAACTCATCATTCCAGAAAACCTCCATCCCGTCAGGAACAGCACTGGAGCTGGCTATGTCCAGGTTCCTAAGTTCATCCCTATCCAGTTGCCATTTTTTCGTTGTCGTTACTTTAGCACAAAGAGGTTTACTGGAACCCGTCTTATTATAGGCTTCCAGCCACACATAATACTGGGTTTCTTCCTTCACATCCTGTATATAATAGCGCTGCAGATTGGACCCTATCGTTGCGCCCGGCAATGCCGGTTTTCGGTTTTGCTCAGACCAATAGACCTTAAAACCCAGCTGATCAGCAGCCCGGCCTGTCCATTCTAGCCGGATCCAGCTCCTGGTACCCAGGGTTTTTAAATTTAAAGGAACTGCAGGGGTCTGTGCAATAGCCCCTGCAGTGATAAAAAGTAAAAAGAATAGAATCCTCATTTTAATTATATCCTGGATTTTGTTTAATCACTCCGTTGCTTTGATTGATCACCACCCTTGGAAGTGGGAGCAATACTTTAAAAGTTTCAGCTGTCCCGGAACCATCGTTTGCTGCACGCTGGATAAACAGGTTCCATCTGATCAGATCGTCCTTTCTCCAACCTTCTGCCCATAACTCAAATAAACGCTCATCCTGAACTTTGGCCAGGAACTGTGCCTTCGACAAACCAGAGGTCAGATTGGCCAATCCGGCTCTGTTTCTAACCGCATTGATATCACTATATGCCTCATCATTAGGTCCACCATTGACTTCGTTAATGCTTTCAGCCAGCATAAGCAACACATCAGCGTACCGGTATACCGGAAAATCAACACCACTGTTCTGTGCGTTTGCTTTAGAGGGATCAGGTGCAAACTTCATCGGTACCGCCCCAATATCACCTGCAGCCCTGGCATCCTTATAGATCACATTACCAGCCGCATCTTTTCCTGTTGGGTATTTACTTAACAGCACTTTAAGTCTCTTATCTGCGTGGTCAAATTTATCATAGGTTTTCCAGGGCATTTTATATCCACCCCAGGCGGTTAAGTTAACCCCCGATGGATCTTTATAGTCTGCTGGCAAAGAATGTGCAAGCCACATATTGGTATACTGATCACCGCCAGTTGGTGTACAAACAATAGCCAAGATGATCTCTGTTGAAGCCCCTCCTTTATTGGCTATACTAAAATTATCCTCGTAATTCGCCTGCAATGAATAACCCATCGTTTTGATCCGCATACCCGTTGATACAGCTTTCTGCCAGTCTTTTTCATGCATATACAGCTTCATCAGGCCCGTTAGTGCCGCTGCCTTAGAGAAGCGCCCGTAATCACCACCGGTAAAACGATCGGGTAAAACGTCAATGGCTTCCAGATAGTCTTTTTCAATCTGTGCTACCGTAACAGAACTTGCCGGTCTGGGCAGAACCGGGGCATTTGGATCTGCTGCAATTTTTGGATCAGTAACAATGTTCACCGGTCCGTAATTGAAATAAATCAACTCAGCATAATGTGCACGGAGCGCCTTTAATTCGGCAATGTAACGTTTTTTCAAAGCTTCATCCATGCTGATATTCTGTATATCTTCCAGGTTAATAGCAATCCTGGAGATGTACGGCATGTAGTTTTTATAATTATGGGTAACCCAATCAAAGTCTGGATTATAATTCAGGCTATTCAGTTTTATCCAATCGCCTCCCCAGGCGCAAACGCCTTCATCCGTGGTCATCATGGCTTGTGTTCTCCAGGCATAGGTGCCGGCAGTCCATCCACCTTGCCAGTCTCCACCCCCTGCAAGCCCCGTATAGGCTGCACTGGTCACCGCTCCGGCCCCTGCTGCCGTTTTAACTACAGAATTCAGATCTCCATAACTGACATAATCTAAATTTTTCTTACAAGAGCCTAAAAAAAGAGCAGCTCCCATTAAACAGGCTGACAATAATGATTTAGACAATTTTGTATTTATATGATTTTTCATGACGATTTTATTATTAAAATGAAGCATTAACACCAAACACATAACTTTTTACCATCGGATAAAAATTCGATGTATCCAGTTCCGGATCAAGTCCAGGGTAATTGGTAATCGTAAAAGGATTCTGAACATCAAAGGAAAGCCTGATCTTAGAGAATACATGCTGTCTTGCCATCAATCGCTCAGGGAGTGAATAACCAAGCGTAATATTTCTGCAGCGCAAGAATGTTGCATTGACTAGCCAGTAATCAGAACCATCCTGGTAACCTCCGTAACTGGCATCATGCAACGAAGTTGGAAAATTGCCTCCTGTATTTTGAAAGCTCCATCTGCTTGTAGAAATGGGCATTGCATTAAAGCCATAAGCATTAGTGGTTCTTTCA
>NZ_JBFTNT010000057.1:0-36982 GCF_056397585.1 Pedobacter sp. 05L430
AATATAGGGTGTATTTTTTACACTAAGTAATTTATTTTTTATTTTCTTTGTAATTTGGGGACAAGTATATTTATTTGATTTAATATTTAAAAATTTAATATATTGAAACAGAATAATAAGTGTCTAGCTTGAACCCGGTTTCAAAGGAATGGAAAATATTGCTAAATTGGGATTCTTATCTATCTTTATGGAGAAATTCATGTTGTATAACGAGTAATTAGCGTAATTAATATTTAATATTTTGAAAGAAGTCTTACCAAAGTTTGATTCCACTTTTTCGATTGACTGTGTGGTGTTCGGATTCGACGAGGGAGAATTAAAGATCCTTTTAATCGAGAGAAATGAAGAGCCGTTTAAAGACTGGTGGGCATTGCCGGGTAATATTGTTGGAGAGGTTGAAAGTTTAGACCAATCGGCCTCCAGGATCTTAAACGAGCTTACCGGACTAAGTAACATTTATATGGAACAGTACTATACTTTTGGCGATGTTAACCGACATCCACAGGGAAGGGTAGTAAGTATTGCCTATTATGCACTTTTGCGTTTAGGTGGTGATAAGGCTGTAAAGCCTATTAGTACCTATGCAAAGCGGGCACACTGGATTAATGTAAAAGATTTGCCAAGGCTGGCATTTGACCATCAGCAGATTTTTGATAAAGGGCTTGAAAAGATAAAGCGCCGCATTAAACATCAACCAATAGCATTTGAGCTTTTGCCGGAGAAGTTTACACTAACCCAGCTGCAGAATGTTTATGAAATTATTTTGAACAAGAAATTGGATAAAAGAAATTTTAGAAAGAAAATGCTAAGCTTCGGCGTTTTACGAGACCTTCAGGAAAAGCAACAAGGTGTTTCCTTTAGGGCGGCTACCTTGTATAAATTTGACAAGAGGAAATATGCCAAATTGTTTGAAAAGGAGATTTCTTTTTAAGCATGTGCGATATAATAAAAATGGCCTGTATCATCAATGATACAGGCCATTTTTATTGTGCTTATTTTTAGCTATTACTTGTTGGCTACTAACAAGTGATAATCAACTAGATCATCTATAGGTGAGCGGATAACTTTACCAACACCCATCTCATATCTGTCTGCTACTATACTCAATATATCTCTAAAGCTATAACCAACAGAACCTACGCAGTTTAACGAATGCTCTTTATAGTTAGGATAATGAATTACAAGGTTTTCAAAGAATGCAGTAAATGCATATTCAACTGTGGAGAATGTATAATCTTCATAATTGTCTTTGAAATCATATAAAAACTTACTAAAGCTTGCGCAGAAGCGATTTGGCAATGGTTTGTTATAAATATGGTCAAAAATATCTTCGTTGGTTAATGCAAAGTTATCATAGAAGCTCTCTCTAAGGCCTTTTGGCATATAGCCTTTCATGTAGTCTGAAAGAATTCTTTTTCCAATGAAACAACCACTTCCCTCATCACCAAGGAAATATCCAAGTGAATCAATGTTTAAAGTGATGTCTTTTCCATCGTATAGACAAGAATTTGTTCCTGTTCCTAAGATTGCGGCAAAACCAGGTTCATCGCCTAATAATGCTCTGCATGAAGCTAATAAGTCGTGGCCGATATTGATTTCCGCATTTGGGAAAACCTGCTTCATTGCATCAGCAACAATTTTACGTTTGGCGTCTGTAGAACAGCCCGCTCCATAATAATTTACCTCTTTCAACTTGTCAGTTTCCAAGTGATCAGGTAAGGTTTTTCTTAATGACTCTACTATGTACTCTGTGCTCGAAAAGTACGGGTTATAGCCCTCTGTATTAAAATGAATTTTTCTACCAGCCTCATTAATTAAACACCAATTGGTTTTAGTTGAACCACCATCTGCAATAACTATCATCTTAATTTGATTTTTTCGGGATAAAAGTAAATAATCCTACAACTTTCGTATGGTTTTTTTTCATAAATTTAATTTTTTAGTTTTGGTTAGTTGTTAGTTTTCTGCCTTTAAATGCTTAAAAACAGTGTTTTTTTTAATTTTGCTCGTGATTTTTAGATTACCATATTGTTAAATAAACACTAAGGCTAAAATACACTTGTTATTTTAAAATCCAAATTATAAAATTTCTTGTTTTTATGAATTTAGGTTACAGCCGCTATAATAGTAGTTTTTTGGTTAAAAATGAACGATAATATGATTTTTATCTGTTTAAAGGCGTTGTTAATTCTTTTTTTATCTAAAGCCGTTATTTTATATTGTATTTTGTAATATTATCAATCTTTCTTTCATTAAGAACATTAAAAATAAATCTTTGTATTCAGTAAAAAATAACATGGCGATAAAAGTTGATTTTAGAAGTGATACAGTAACAAAACCTACAGCAGAAATGCGGGCAGCTATGATGAGTGCAAAAATAGGTGATGATGTTTTTGGCGAAGATGAGACAGTAAATGAATTGGAAAGGAAATTGGCGGGTATATTTAATATGGAAGCCGGATTGTTTTGCCCATCAGGTACAATGACCAATCAGATTGCAATTAAGTGTTTTACTCAGCCTATGGACGAGGTGATATGTGACCAAACATCTCATGTTTATCGTTATGAGGGTGGCGGTATTGCTTATCACTCTATGGCTTCAGTTCGCCTGTTATATGGAGACAGAGGGATATTAACACCGGAGTTAATTGAACCAGAAATAAATGAAAATAATATTCACTATCCAAACTCCAGCCTGGTAGTTTTAGAGAATACAGTAAATAAGGGCGGAGGCATAGCTTATACTTTAGATCAAATAGAACCGATCCATACACTTTGTAATATTAAAGGATTAAAACTTCATTTAGATGGGGCAAGGATATTTAATGCTTTAATTGCTACCGGCGATCATGCAAAGGACTACGGAAAGTATTTCGACGGAATATCGGTTTGCTTATCAAAGGGGCTTGGTGCTCCCGTAGGCTCTGTACTGCTAGGATCTCAGGAAACTATTAAAAAGGCAAGGAAGATACGTAAGGCATTTGGTGGCGGGATGAGACAGGCAGGTTTTTTAGCAGCAGCGGGAATCTATGCCTTAGACCATCATGTAGTGCGTTTAGCCATCGATCATCAGCATGCAGTTGCATTGGCAGGTGCTTTAAATGAAGTTAATTATGTGTCGTCTGTACTGCCTGTCCAAACAAATATAGTGCTGTTCGATGTGGCACCTGGATTTAGAGCTAATGATATCGTTCTTCTTTTGGCTGAAAAAGGTATTGCTTGTAATACTACTGGTCCAAATACGATCAGAATGGTCACCCATTTAGATGTTTCTTCGGAGATGATTGACATGGCAATCGAAAACATAATACATTTACATCCAATTGCCCATAAATAACTTTAACAGATGAATAAAATCCTTATAGCCAACAGAGGTGAGATCGCATTGCGCATTATGCGTTCTGCACGTGAAATGGGAATAAAAACAGTTGCTGTATTTTCTGAGGCTGATAGAGAAGCGTTACATGTACTTTATGCTGATGAAGCAATTTGCATTGGCCCGGCTCCGTCAAATCAATCTTACTTATTAGGAGAAAAAATAATAGAAGCCTGCAAGGCTAGCGGAGCTGAAGCAATACATCCTGGATATGGTTTCTTATCGGAAAATGCTGGCTTTGCAAGGTTAGTTAAAGAATCAGGATTAATTCTGATTGGGCCAACGCCTGAGGCAATGGAAATTATGGGAAATAAATTATCGGCCAAAGCAGCTGCTTTGAAATATAATATTCCCATGGTGCCGGGCACCGAAGAAGCAATTACCGATATTGAAGAAGCAAAGGCAAGAGCCATTGAAGTTGGATTCCCGATTCTGATTAAAGCTGCTGCCGGTGGCGGTGGAAAAGGAATGAGGGTGGTAGAGCAAGTGACCGACTTTGAAGAGCAAATGCAGTTGGCAGTTAGTGAAGCTACATCAGCCTTTGGTGATGGATCTGTATTTATTGAACGTTATGTTTCGTCGCCACGACATATAGAAATTCAAGTTCTTGGAGACACTCATGGTAATATTGTTCATTTATTTGAACGTGAATGCTCTATTCAAAGAAGACATCAGAAAGTAATTGAAGAAGCCCCATCTAGTATTTTAACTGAAGAAACTCGTCGAAAGATGGGAGCCTGTGCAGTAGATGTAGCGCGTTCTGTAAGTTATGTGGGTGCTGGAACAGTTGAGTTTATTCTGGATGAAAACCTCGATTTCTTTTTCCTTGAAATGAATACCAGACTTCAGGTAGAGCACCCCGTTACTGAAATGATAACCGGTTTGGATCTGGTAAAAGAACAGATTAAGATTGCCAGAGGTGAAAAACTTTCCTATAAACAAGAGGATTTGAAGATTAATGGGCATGCGCTTGAACTGAGAGTATATGCTGAAGATCCGGAAAACAATTTCTTGCCGGATATAGGCGTATTGCAAACATACAATACACCAAAGGGGAACGGAGTTCGTGTTGATGATGGTTTTAAACAGGGCATGGAAATTCCGATCTATTATGATCCAATGATTGCGAAGTTAATCACATACGGTAAGGATAGGGAAGAGGCAATTGAACGGATGATCCGTGCCATTGATGAATATGACATTACGGGTATAAAAACTACTCTTGCTTTTGGGAAATTTGTAATGCAGCACAATGCTTTTAAAGGTGGTAATTTTGATACTCATTTTGTAAGTAAATACTTTAGTGCAGAAAGTTTGAAAAATGAAGATGAGGATGAGGCCCTCATGGCAGCTTTAATTGCGGTAATTTCATTGAAAAAGCCCGATGTGGTGCCGATACAAAACCAGGTGGAAGTAGTGAGCAACTGGAGAAAAAATAGAGTTAAGTTTAATTAATAAATATGTTTACAGGAATAATAGAAACACTTGGGGAGGTTACAGATATAATGTCGGAAGGTACAAACAAACATTATATCGTACAATCGAATTTAAGTAATGAGCTAAAGATAGATCAAAGTGTTTCGCATAACGGGGTGTGCTTAACTGTGGTAGCGTTGTCAGAAAATACTCATACGGTTACGGCAATAGAAGAGACGCTGCAGAAAAGCAATCTCAATGAGTTAAGGATAGGTAATAAAGTAAATCTGGAGCGCTGCATGTTAATGAATGGACGATTGGACGGGCATATTGTTCAAGGCCACGTAGATCAAACAGCAGTATGCATTAAGAGAGCTGAGCTTGACGGGAGCTGGGAGTACAGGTTTAAGTATGATTCTAATAGTGGGAATGTTACCGTAGAAAAAGGATCTGTGTCAGTTAATGGTATCAGTTTAACGGTAGTAAATTCAGATATTGATGAATTCTCTGTATTCATAATACCTTACACCTTTGAACACACTAATTTACATGAGGTTAATGTAGGTAGCACAGTAAACCTTGAGTTTGATATTATAGGTAAATACGTTGCCAGACTAATAAACAGGTAGTTATCTTTTTAATTCGACAATCTTGTTTTTAATAAATCCGATCAGCTTTGTTTGCTCTTTAGGGTTGATTGTCTTTAAGTATTGCTCATAATAGTCAATTGCATTCTTCTTGTCGTTAAGCTTTGTTTCGTAGACAAGAGCAATATTATACAACAGGCTTCCATTGTTTTCGAATTGGAGGCCTTTTTTATATGCTGCATTTGCTTCAGTATTCTTGTTTACACCTTCAAATGAATCTCCAAGTAAGCCATAATAGCTGGCAATTTTGGTTGATATTCCTTCTTGTATTGCTTTTTCGAGGTAAGGAATAGCATTTTTATAATCTTTTAATCCTCTGTAGCTAAGTCCAATGGAATAATATAATGCTTCGCTATCCATCGACTTACTTTCTATTACTAAAAAATTCTTTAATGCATTTTTGTAATCAAGAATGAAAAAATAAGATTTTCCCAGATTATTGAGGACAAAGGTCGAGCTATCACCATAACTTAATAATTTCTCTCCGGTTTTGATAGCTTCATCATATTTTTTATTCGCCATACTAATAGGCATTTTCATTTTGAGCAGTTGCAGATTTGTGCTATCTGCATCTAAGGCCGGTTGTAATATATTACTTGCCTTGTCAAAAAAGTTCATTTTAAAATAGAGCTCGCACAAATCAAATACCACATCCGGATCAATAGGATTTATTTCATTCGCTTTTTTAAGATAACCTATTTTAGCCAGGTTCATTTCTCCCTTATTCAAATTGGCTAATTGCTTATATACAGTAAAATTTGTGCTATCGATTTTAAGGATATCCATGTAATATGCCTTGGCCTTTTCATCGTTTCCTCTTCTAAGGTTGATATTTGCAAGGCTAAACAATACTGGTAAGTTCTGAGGTTGTTTATCGTGGAGCTTTAAATAATTTTTTTCTGCTTCCGGAAGTTTGCCTGCCATCATATTGGCATAAGCAAGTTGCGATATTTCTTTTTCATCCTGAGTATCCTCAGCATAAATGCTTTTTAAATATTGAGCTGCATCGATATATTTTTGTGTTTGATAAAATTCCAGCAGTTTCTCATTATCAAGGACAGCTTTACTCTGTCCGTAAGTAATCTGACAAGAAATGACTGCAAAAAATACAAGAAGTGCTCTTTTCATACGGGTAATATTTAAACAACTAAAGTATTAGTTATTTATTGGTATTGCAAGTTTTGTCTCTATTTTTTTATGTATATAACGATGCCCGGATGATCTCATTATAAAAAATCAAAACATATTGGCAGGGTAATTGGTTGAATTATAATATAAAATGAATATTAATCTTAATTAAAATACGAATATGGATACTTTAAAGAAGTTTGAATTGATGCAGAAAATCGTAAGAGAATTAGAAGACTTACAGCACTCACAACAAGCAATAATTCAAAAAATAGGGAAAATTGAAGTTGATAATATAGAGCTTGGAGATAAAAGGTTAGAGAAGGATTTGCCTGATATGCATCAAAGAGTTTCAGATAATTTGGACACGATTGTTGGCATACTCGACTATTTTGCAGATAAAACTCAAAACTTTGGTAACAAAAACAATGTTGATGCCTTAAAAGAACAGCAAGCTATAAACGACGCCACAGGTAAATAAAAGTCTAAACGCAATGAAATGCCCGCAACTTGCGGGCATTTTACTTTAGATCTACCGGTAGATATATGCAAAAAGAAGAGCCTTTACCCAGTTCACTTCTGACTATAAGTTTGCCATCATTTTTCTCCATAAACTCTTTGCATATCACCAGGCCTAATCCTGTGCCTTTCTCATTCATTGTACCCCTTGTGGATATGTTATCTCCATTATGTATTTTTTGGAGTGCAATCTCTGACATTCCAACGCCGTTGTCCTCGATACGAAGTTCAATAAAGCCATTTTTGTATACAGCTGTTATATGTATTTCACAATTTTCATTACAAAACTTAATGGCGTTGTTTAATATGTTTCTAACTACAATCTGTATCATCAGTCTATCAGCATAAACCATCTCACCTGGAAAAACATCTTGTATTATTCGAATATTTTTTGCCTCTGCCGCTGGTAAGTGATAGTTGATTTCATTGACCAGGATATTTTTCAGATCAAAGAAGTCCCGATCGATTCCATAACCTTTTAATTGGCTTCTAGACCAATGCAAAATATTATCTAAAAGTTCTGTGGTATATAAAATGTCTCTGCTTAAAGTGGGCGACAGTGTTTTGAATTCTTCAATAGTAATTACATCGTCTGAGGTCATTTTAAGGATTTCTCCAAGGTTAACCAAAGGCCCTCGTAAATCATGAGCGATTATGGAAAATACCCTGTCTTTAAGTTGATTAAGCTGTTGAAGTTCTGTTGTCTGTGATTTAGAACGTAGCGCTTCCTTTCTTAATGTAGTAAGGTCCTGTAGTTTTATAATGACCGCCTCGCTGTTTAATTTAAGCTGATTTTCATTTAAAGTTCTGATTTCTGCTTCCAGTTCAAATGATCCGTTATGGTTTTCTATTTTTAATTCGATTTTCCCCGATTGCCTTTCTTTAATCAATGCAGCAAGCTTTTTGTGGTCGGGAAACAGCGCTTCAATCTGAGTTCCTATTATTTTACTTTTCTTAATATCTGATAAGTATCTTCTAAAAGAAGAGTTATAATCAATTACCCTGTTTTTGCTATCCAGTATAACGAAACCATCTTGCATTAGTTCTAATACTTTTTCCCTTGCAACAGGTAAAATATCGAAGAGCTTAAAACGATAGATGGCAATGCTGATTAAAAATACTGTAATAATAAAAGCAAAAGGGGTAATATCGAGTTGACCGAAAGGTCTGAACCCCAAAAAATAGGTGATATTTGTTATCCAGGGTATAAATGCAGCTATTATTATACTATAATTTTGACTTTTGTAAATAGGGTCTGATTTGCGAAACGTGATAATTAATAAGTAGCTTCCAGTAGCCAATAACAGATAGAAATATAAAGTGAATATCCAAAATGATGGTCCCATTTCAAGAGCAACCATTGGAAAATCCCCTGTAGTGTCCATATGGTAACTTTTAAAATGTAAATGGTGATAATCATTTGTCCAAACCATTAATATGGGAATAACTGCTGTGGCAATTAGAATAAACATATTTATTTTATTCTGGTACCAATGATCCTTTCCTGATAGTTTTAAACAGAATAGAAGCCAGGATAATGGAAGCAGAGAGATACCTATATACTCAATACTTATCCAAAGTTTTGCTTGTTCAATTGTGGTGCTTGCTAACTCAAAGCCATACGCAAATGACCATATGGCACTTGAGAACATCATAATGCCAAAAAAGCGAACGGCTCCTCCTTCTTTTCTATAGATATAATAAGATAGCAGGAGAGTAGCTGTGCCAAATAAAATTAGAACAATCGAGTATAAATTAAATGTAAAATCCATTAAACAGCAGGGTAATAATAATGAGGGATAAGAGGACAACAATGATATTGTGTTGATCTTTTAAGATAAAACTACGTAATTTAGATACAAATTAAAAATATTCTTAGTTTTACATAGTAATAGTCGTTTAATTAATAAAATACTAATCATTCTAATATGAAAAAATTAATCTTATCAGCATTATTTGTTTGCTTTAATCTGGTTGCTTTTAGTCAGGTGTTGCCTAGCTTCCAAATGGGCTTAAAGGCCGGAGCAAACCTTTCAAAATTAAGTACGGAAAATACATTTAGCAGTGACAATAGGGCTGGTTACTATGCTGGTATATGGACCCGCATCGGTGCAGCAGGTATTCATTTGCAGCCAGAGCTTTATTTGAGTGGTAAAAACACCACATTAAAAGCGAGTTCAGGAGAAGAAAATAAAGTTAAGTTTACCAGTTTAGATGTACCTATACTGATAGGTACAAAACTTGGCGCAGCTGGTGTTGGCCTAAGGTTAAATACAGGTCCCGTAGTTTCCTTTATTTTGGACGATGAACAGTCATTTGGACAAGCCGCAGGAAGCGTATTTAAAGGTAATTTTAAAGGACAGAATTTCGCCTGGCAATTTGGCGCAGGTGTCGATATTGGTAATTTAGGTCTTGATCTAAGATACGAAGCCGGGCTTTCTAAAATCGGAAAAGATGGCTATAACGATACCAAACTGAGCCTTTTTACTTTCGGACTGGCTTACAGGGTGTTCTAGTAAATAAAAGTTTTCCACATTTTGTATAAAAGGGTAAATGTAAATCATTTACCCTTTCTTTTTGGCTTTAAAATTGATGATGCTTCCGTCCCTACTTAAATCAAATTGATCATGAATATCAAAGAACTATTGCTAAACGGTCAAAGCTTCTCTAAGCTGCTAAATCAGTTCTCAATCGAGGCAAATGATGTGAAAATTCAGGATGAAGATGTCCTTCTTGCTGATCATAAATTAGAACACCAGGAGATTGTTAAAGAAAACATTTGTATTGAAGGTAAAAACAAAGATGGGATTGTTAACTTCTTTGGCACTTTACATTACAATTTATTAAGTAAGCTGGCAGTATTTGAAATGCATGGGTTTGAGCAGATTTCCAAACCACAGGTATGCTAAGTGTTTTTTAACACTTCTTTTATTTCATATTCAAACGCCCCTTTTATCGGGCGTATAGGAGTTTCTTTGGAATCACTTAGTACCTTAATGTAACAAGCCCCAAAATAGAATATAAAAGAAGAATAAAATACAAACAACATAATTAGAACAATAGAACCAGAAGTACCATAAATGTTGCCTATTCCACTGAGCGGAAGCATTATTCTTAGTATATATTTACCTATTGTGAATAATACCGCTGTTAACAAACCGCCCTTTAGTGCAGCTTTCCAGGTTGGCCGGCCATTAGTTAAAAATTTAAACAGTACTGTAAACCAGATCATTACAATGGCTATAAATAAAAGCTGATTTAACATTGAAAGAAATATTTTTCCAAAAGTAGGAGCGGCCGTGTTTATGTACGAACCAATAAATGCCTGAATGCTATCGGTTATAAAACCCATCGTAAATAACAGTCCGGCCAGTAAAATGATTATCATTGAGCGTGCCCTTAACTTCATTTTAAACATAAACCCTGCATGTTCTTTATTTGCAATAGACCAGATTTGGTCCATAGAATTTTTAATAACAGTGAACAGTGTAGTGGCTACAAATAAGAAGAAAATAAAGCTGAGTAAAGTTGCATACCATTTATGATCAATTCCTCTTATATTTCTTAAGGTCTGTCTGATTTGCCCTGTACTGGTATCATCCAAAATACTGGCCAGACGCTCGAACATTCTTGAAGCGAGTATTTTTCTGTCAATAAAGTACCCAAAAAGTCTAATTAATATAATCAGGATAGGAGGTAGTGCAAAATTTGCAAAAAAAGCGGTGGCCCCAGCTAAACGTAATGGATCGTTTTTTTGAAATAATTTAAATGCTGCTTTGAAATGTATACAAAACAGCATTATCTTGTTAACTCTATTAATCTCCATTTGCACATTATAGCCTTGAACCCCGAAAGTAACTATTTTTTTTATAAGTTCCCTCTTAGTTCTTGTTCGCGTTCCAGAGACTCGAACAGTGCTTTGAAATTTCCTGCACCAAAAGATTGGGCCCCTTTACGTTGTATTATTTCAAAAAATAAAGTCGGACGATCCTCAACCGGTTTAGTAAATATTTGGAGCAAATAGCCTTCCTCGTCACAATCTACAAGAATTCCAAGTTCTTTTAGTTGTACTATTTCTTCATCAATTTCTCCAACTCGTTCTGGCATCATATTGTAATAGGCTTCAGGGGGTGCACTTAAAAACTCAACCCCTCGAGCTTTTAATTCCTTTACCGTAGCTAAAATATCTTTAGTTGCTACAGCAATATGTTGCACCCCTTCGCCTTCATAAAACTCCAGATATTCCTCGATCTGCGATTTCTTTTTGCCTTCTGCTGGTTCATTGATCGGGAATTTAGAGTAGCCATTCCCATTACTCATCACCTTGCTCATCAGGGCTGAATATTCTGTGTTGATCTGTTTGTCATCGAACGAAAGAATGTTTACAAAACCCATTACATCTTCGTACCATTTAACAGTTTCATTCATTCGGTTCCAGCCCACATTGCCAACACAGTGATCTATATAAAGCAAACCCGTATCAACGGGGTTGTAATCACTTTCCCAATCCCGATATCCCGGTAAAAAGGAACCATTATAGTTTTTACGCTCGATAAACATATGTACCGTTTCGCCATAGGTATAAATACCTGACATGCGTACTTCACCATGCTCATCAGTTTTAGTAACCGGTTCTAAATATGGCTTAGCGCCACGTTTGGTGGTTTCTTCAAAAGCGCTGTAAGCGTCGTCTACCCATAAGGCTAATATTTTAACTCCATCACCATGTTTTTTTACATGTTCAGAAATCTGGTTGTCAGATTTTAACCCCGTTGTTAATACCAATCTGATTTTTCCTTGTTGCAGTACATAAGATGCCCGATCACGTACCCCTGTTTCCGGACCTGCATATGCTAATGATTGGAAGCCAAATGCTGTTTTATAAAAATGCGCAGCCTGTTTGGCATTTCCTACATAAAACTCTATATAATCTGTTCCATTTATAGGAAGAAAATCTTGCGCTTTGGCAATCTTTTCTGCAAATGTTTGTGTAGTCATTTTAGTATTATTTGAATAATAAGTTAGTTTTTATCTTCTTTTTCCTTAAAAAATTCTGTGTTGTGAACTGACATACAAAATCTTCCCTTCAAGATTTTGAGGAAGCGGGCAACAGCTGAATTTTTTACTCGATATTTTCCTGCCAGCTTTTATGATAACTTTCATCTTCAATATTAACTGCATCTTCAGTAAGCATTAATGGTCTGAAAGGATCTATCATAACTGCAAGCTCATCTGTACTTTCCTTGCCTATAGACTTTTCTACTGCACCCGGATGTGGGCCATGCGGAATACCTCCCGGGTGTAAAGTAATCTGGCCTTTAACTACGCGCTTTCTACTCATAAAATCTCCGTCAACATAATAAAGTACTTCATCACTGTCTACATTACTATGATTATAAGGAGCAGGTATAGAAAGGGGATGGTAATCGTATTTGCGGGGCACAAAAGAACAGATCACAAAATTGTGTCCTTCAAATGTTTGATGAACAGGCGGTGGCTGATGCAAACGACCAGTAATTGGTTCGAAGTTATGAATAGAGAATGCCCACGGGTAATGAAAGCCATCCCATCCTATAAAATCAAAAGGGTGGGTTCCATAGATATAAGGATACATTAGTCCTTGTTTTTTAATCAGCACCTTAAAATCACCAAATTCATCAATGGTTTCCAGATCTGTTGGTCGCTTAATATCCCGCTCGCAATAAGGGGAGTGTTCCATTAATTGTCCATATTCATTACGATAGCGCTTAGGTGATCGGATAGGGCTAAAGCTTTCTACAATAAACAAACGATTCTTTTCGTCATCAAATTCCATCTGATAAATGGTTCCCCGTGGCACTACCAGGTAGTCGCCATATTCAAAGCGGATCTTTCCAAAGCCTGTTTTTAAGGTGCCGGTACCTTCATGTATAAAAATTACCTCATCTGCCTGGCTATTCTTATAGAAATAATCGGTCATTGATTTTCTTGGAGCGGCCAGAGAAATGTGTAAATCACTGTTTACCAATACTGGTTTACGACTTTGTAAATAATCATCTTCAGGTTTGATATTAAAACCGATTAAACTGGTATGGCGTAAATGTTTTTCACGGGCAATCTTAGGCTCTACAGAATATGGTTCTCCTAATGACTTTACAATAGTAGGTGGATGGCAGTGATAAACGAGTGAATATAGGCTTGAAAACCCTTCAGTAGAGACTAATTCTTCTGCATATAATTTACCATCTGGTTTACGAAAAACAGTATGGCGTTTAGCAGGTATAGTTCCTAAGGTATGATATATAGGCATAGCAGTAGGTATTTGGTTAAAATGTAATTTAATAACGATTAAAACGTGCAAAACGTTTTAAATAAAGCAGGATGGTTTGGAGCTTAAAGGGAATATTGCGCGAAAATGATTTTGGAAAGCATGGCATATCTAAATGAAGCCAATGCTTGCCTGGCTATCTGACTCTGATATATAAAATTGCTTTGTATCATTTTTCTTTTGCGGTGGCTAAATTAAGTATTTAATCTGCTAATCAACAAATTGTAGGCGATAATTCTCTGCGAAAATTATTTAGTCTGTTTGCCTTATTTTTTATATAGATTTGAATAACTACAAAAAACTATTGATCATATGAAACTGGTATCCTATAAAACAGAAGACAGAGAACACCTTGGTGTTTTTGTAAACGGACACATTTACAATTTAAATTCATGCGATAAACAATTGCCTGATGAGATGAATGCCTTTTTGCAAGGTGGTGAAGTTTTGATGGGCCGTGCAAAAAAAGTTGATAGTCAGATCAAATCAGGAGAGCTGTCACCAAAGCAGGAAGCTTTTTTTGAATTGCTTGCTCCGGTACCTCATCCAGCCTCGTGCAGAGATGGTTATGCATTTCGTCAGCATGTAGCTGCTGCCCGAAGAAATCGTAAAGTTGATATGATTGCGGAGTTTGACCAATATCCAATCTTTTATTTTACCAATCATAATGCCATCCAGGGTCCCGGCGAAATTGAATGTATGCCCGATCATTTCCAAAAACTTGATTTTGAATTGGAAGTAGCCGCAGTAATAGGCAAAAAAGGAAGAAATATTACAGCTGCAGAGGCAGATGATTATATAGCTGGTTTTACCATTATGAATGATATGAGTGCCAGAACATTACAAATGGAAGAAATGCTGTTAAATCTTGGGCCTGCCAAAGGCAAAGATTTTTCTACCGTAATAGGACCATGGCTGGTAACTCCAGATGAGTTGTTAGAATACAAAACCTCAGCTAAATCAGGACACACTGGTAATACTTATAATCTTGAAATGACATGTACCGTGAACGGTAAACAAGTGTCTGCAGGAAACATGGCAGATATGGACTGGACTTTTGCTGAAATTATTGAACGTTGCGCGTATGGTGTAGATATTTTACCAGGCGATGTAATCGGATCCGGTACTGTTGGAACAGGATGTTTTCTTGAATTGAATGGTACAGGATTATTAAATGACCCAAATTTTAAGCCTCAATGGCTGCAGGACGGTGATGTTGTAGAAATGGAAATCACAGGTCTTGGTCATTTAAGTAATACCATTAAGAAGGTCGATACCGATTTTTCTATTTTGACCTTGAAGAAGAAGTAATTATTTCCTTTCGACTATTATGGCTACGTCATCTCGTATGTCTACGTCATCTCGACGATAGGAGAGATGACGGGCTCTTGTCGTGATGACATAACATATATCAATCAATAACTTTATGCTAACCCTCAATACTTCCGATTTAAGCCCTATGCAATTGCAGAACTATATGCAATATGCAATTGCACCAAGACCAATTTGTTTTGCCACAACTATCGATCAGGCTGGAAATATTAATTTGAGCCCCTTTAGTTTTTTTAATATGTTTAGTACCAACCCGCCATTGTGTATATTTTCTCCGGCAAGAAGGGTACGGGACAATACAACCAAACATACACTCGAAAACATATTAGAGGTTAAGGAGTGTGTTATTAATATTGTAAATTATCCTATGGTACAGCAAACCAGTTTAGCGAGTACTGAATACCCAAAAGGAATAAATGAATTTGAAAAGGCCGGGTTTACCATGCTCCCTTCACAATTGGTTAAGCCACCAAGGGTTGCAGAGGCTCCTGTGCAGATGGAATGTGTGGTCAGGGAAGTAATTCACCTGGGAGAAAATCCAGGGGCAGGGAACCTTATATTGGCCGAGGTAAAGCTAATTCACATTAAAGAAGAGATATTAGACGAAGAGGGGAAAATTGATCAGGCGAAAATTGATCTTGTAGCACGCTTAGGGGGCGATTGGTATTGCAGGGTGACACCAGAAAATTTGTTTAAAGTAGCTAAGCCATTAACAACACTTGGAATAGGTGTGGACGCATTACCTAAAGCAGTTCGTAATTCAACTGTATTAACGGGTAACGACCTAGGGAAACTTGGTAATATGGAACATTTACCAACTGACGATGAAATTGACGCATTCAGAAATGTACCAGATGTTAAGGAGATTTTAGACGCAACTATTGGTGATGCTAATAATCGTGAACGTGAGCTCCATGAACTTGCTAAAGAGTGGCTGGCGCAGGGCAAGGTGAACGACGCGCTAAAGATAGTATTGCTATAGGATACTGATTACTTTTATAAAACGTTTTTTGTAAAAACCATCATCCAGACTGGTAATTGTTACTCCTCTTTTCTTTCCCGAAGAAGAATGAATGAATTTGATTTCATCTCCATCTATAGAATAGATAATCCCAACATGGCCGGGGGTTCTTGATCTGCTATTCGTTCCGGTGAACAGGATTACATCTCCAATTTTTGCGTCCTCTAGCTTTTTGGCTTCACCACTTGTTGCAAATTCTCTGGATGAACGAGGCACTTTAAAACCAAAATTGCTGAAAACGTAATTGACAAAGCCGGAGCAGTCAAAACCTTTGCTAGGACTACTGGAAGCCGAGCGGTACCGGATACCAAGCATAGATCTTGCAAATTCCAATAAGCGATTTGGCGAAGCATTGATTGCTGATTTCTTATCCTGATCTGGTACTTCCTGGCTAAGCTTATGCACCAGTTCCTGAAATTGAACGGGTATAGAAGTTTGCGACTTAGCTGCCGTAAAACTTAAAAGTATTACACTGAATAGAATAATGGTTTTCTTCATATCAATCGGGTTAAAGATATTAAAATTATCTTTGAACCCTAAAAATGTTGATAAGTTGTTGATTATGGCGTTGTTACCGCAACAGGAATTACTTTTCCGTTAAAAAATTTATGTCCTGTTCTGGCAAAATCAGCGACATATTTACCCATTTCGAAAGCTAAAACCGGCGATTGGTAACCCGGGAATGCTTGCTCAAGCATCTCTGTTTGCGCAGAACCAAGAGCCAGGCAGTTTACCTTAATACCAGTTTCTGCCAGTTCAAATGCCAGGCATTCAGTTAAAGTATGTAAAGCAGATTTGCTCGAAGAATAGGCCGAAAGCCCCGGAAATTTAACACTTCCCTGGAACCCACCCATACTGCCAATGTTTACGATATGACTACTCTCACCCATCAAAGGAATTAGGTTTTGGATCATACTAAAATGCCCCACAACATTGCTTTCAAACATCTCATAAAGATCAGCATGAGTAGTTTCCAGAAATGGTTTATTAATTAATGCGCCAGCATTATTTATTAGAATATCAACCTTGCCAAGTCTTTCTTTTAAAAAGGGGATTAGGGCCGCATAGTCGTCATTTACAATATCAAACTCTACGGGCAGCAGTGTACAATCAGGATTAATGCCTTTTGCTATTTCCAAAAGTTTACGTAACTTATCAGAAGACCGGGCAATGCATACTACCTTGTTCTCACTACTTAATGTAAATTCTAAAGCGGCTTCAAAACCAATTCCGCTGCTTGCACCGGTTAATACTATATTCATTAATTATCTTCTTCAGTGATTAATTGACTAACGGGATTTTCGATTACATGTAATCCATCATTAATCAGTTTTTTATGTTCAGCTTCGTTCTCAGACTTAAGCTCTAAATAATTGCGGACCTCTTTTTCCAATTCGGGGAAAAGTTTTTTATGGTGTAAAATTTCAAGCATTTCAAGTGCTGAAAGCCAATCCTGGCGATGTTCTGTCTTTATTTTTTCAAACAAAACAGGTAATTGCTCAAAGCCTGCCTCGTTCTCTCTTATCAAACGCATGCTTTTATAGATGTCATGAAGCTTTTGTGTATTCTCGTCGTAACTTACTTTATGAGTGTGCTTATCGCTCACATGTGTAATTTCCTCATAAGAACCTTTATCTGCCGCACCATTAAATACAGAAACAATGGTCGCACCAACAGCCATGTCGTATACGCCCCAGTCTGGTTGGAAAAGTATATTTCCGTTACTTTCCTTAACTGTACAATCTTCAAACCTGATAAGGAAAGTTTTTTTATTTTTCTGATGGATGATCTTAACAATACCTTTTACAGAAATACCACTTTCAAACTCCAGGATGGCCAGATTAAAAGGCTTGATACCGCATTTCAATAATTGAAATGTGTCCATATCTTCCAGCGGCGTATCCATTCCCTTCAGTTTACCTACCGGCGATGAGAAACCATCTTTGTGATGAAATTTGCCATGATCTTCAAGTTGTTGACCTTCAAAAGCAAGGGCCGATGGTCCGGTGGTTTTTATAAACGTAAGCTCATCATTCTGATCGATACCCATATCTGTAAATACTCCAGTTACCTGTAAACCAGAACTGTAAACAGCAGTTGCCGGGTTTTTACATTCAATAGCTTTAACAATACTTTCTGAACCTCCGCGCCTGAATGCCATTGTATCTGCAAAATCTTCCAAAACATCAATCAGATTTTGGAAAGTTTCGGTTACAAATAATTGAGGCTGTGGCTTAGTAATGTCGTATGGGTAATTTATGGTGTCTTTATTATACCATAATTTTTTTACATCGGGCTTCATGCACGAGGAGCTTTCTCCAATTGATGATAGCAGGCCAGCTCCGTAAATCTTAGGGTTTTCTAAGGTGCCTATCAGGCCATACTCTACAGTCCACCAATGTAATCTGCTCAATAAAGCCATTTCTGAAGGCTCGCCCATATCCTCAGAGATTTGTTGTAAGCGCTGTTCAGCCCTTGCAATTTCCTGTTCCTGAACATCGGCAGCCTCTTTTAATATAGAGAGGTGTCGTATAGCTTCGTACAAGTCAAAATCTTTTGAAGAGAACATCGCCTTGGCACCAATAGAGCCGAAATAACTTAGGTAATTATTATAATCAGTATCCGCAATAATTGGTGCATGACCTGCCGACTCATGAATAATATCGGGAGCAGGAGTATATTCTATATGATTAATCTGACGGATATCGGCTGCAATAACAAGTACACGGTATGCCTGATATTCCATGAATGCCGAAGGTGGAATAAATCCATCCACAGTAACTGCACCCCAGCCTATTTTGCCAAGATTGTCGTTCATGTTTTGCAAATCAGGAATATGTTCAATACTAAGACCTGCCCGTTGTAAGCCCTTTATATATGGATAATAAGCAACATGTTTTAAATAGCTATAATTTTGACGCATCACATACCTCCATACTGCCTGATCGACTGGCGTATATCTTTCGTAATGTTGCTCTACAATAAATTGCTTTAGATGCGTTGGCAACTTAGCTACTTGTGGATTATTAAAGTCATTAAAATCGCTCATTTCTAAAATTGAATATGAAGCGTCTAAGTTAAGGCTATAACAGGCTTTAAACAAGTAAAATTAATTGGATTATAGACACAGCGAACTACTTTTTTACTTTAAACGAAAAGTGCTTTTGAGAAAAATAACTGAAAACAGTTAGAATAGTGGTAATAATAATCTTGGAAATAGTTGGGTAAAATCCGAAAGATAAAAACACCTTAAGCAGGGCATAGTTGAGCAGAATATTTGTAGCTACTACAGATCCATATCTAAACAACTGGATCCGTCCTTTTAAGTCTGATTTTGTAAAAATCAAATACTTATTTAATATAAAACCAATAAAGAAAGTAATTACAGATTCTATGGCCAAAGCTGCTGTTGGTGCAGTAATTAGGTTCGGAAAGAAAGGTATAGAGAGATGAACATCTTTTTGATGCAATACCCAGTTATAGCAAATATAATATACTACAATTCCAGTGGCTGCAGTGGTGCCGCCAGACACCATGTATCTGAATGTATGAATGGGTAGCCAGCGAGAGAATGGAGGATAAAAGAAATCTATTATTTTTAATAAGGCTTTCCTCATGCAATTAGTTTGCTGTTAGTTTATTTTCAATCATCCTGTTATTGTATTGCTGGATAAATGCTTTCAGGTATTTCTCCATTTTCTCTGCAATTAACGGTTCTTTTTCCAGAATGTTGTTTTTTGTTAAACGATCTGTTTTTAAATTATACAAAGCGTTATTTTCTTTCCCATCATTAATTAACAGATAATCGCCCTGGTAAAAGCTAAAAGTACCATCGTTATTATTCACAGCAAAGTTATCATTACCTTCTTTAAATGCATCAAAACCTAATGCAAAATAAGGCTTATCGTAATGTAAATAGTTTAATACGGTTGGCATGATGTCTATCTGTTGCACAACTTTATCAGCTTTTCCTTTTAAGTTTCCGCCCGGATAATACAACACAATTGGGATTGAGAAATATCCTGGTGTTGTTTGATATTCAGGGTAGTAAGAAACAGTTGCATGGTCTGCACAAAGGACAAACAAGGTGTTTTTATACCAAGGCATAGTTGACGCTGTTTTAAAAAAGTTGCGCAAAGCCATATCTGTATAGCCAAAAATTTCCTGTACCGGAAGAGGGCCTTTAGGAAACTTGCCTTTGTATTCATCCGGTAACCTAAACGGATGATGAGATGATAAAGAAAAGAAACTTGAAAAGAACGGCCGTTTAAAGGTATTCATGGTTTGCGCCATGTACTGCATAAAAGGATCATCCCAAATTCCCCAGAATAGATGGAAAGAATAAAGGGCTCTCTGATACTTGGAACACCCGTAATAACAGAAGGCAAAGCATCAATAGATTTGCGGCCGTTGGCATAGGTATGAGTGAAGGTGTAACTCTGGGAAATCAAAGAATCAAGAAAAGGAGTATAGCCTTTGTATTTTCCTCCGTCCAGATCAGTATTTAGGCTTCCCACGTGCTCTTTCCCTAAACTTTCAATAATTAGAAAAACTACATTGAGCGGCTTAAACTTACCGGTATCAGTAGGGATGTGGATCGGATTGTAAATAGAATTTAATGTCTGTTCATCATAAAAATGAACAGGTTTTAACTTAGAAGCTTTAAGTGTTCTGAATATGCAAAATGGTGTATTTAAAACCAGGTTCATCTGATCAGGTGTATCCACAAATTCACCGGCATTACTAAGTGTAATTGGCCTAGTTCCAAAACCCCAGCCGCCTCTAATTCCAGTAAGGCAGGCTAGCGCTATACCTAGCATAAGCGCGGTATGTAATAAATAAACAGGCCAGGTGAAACGAGGTGCTTTGTTAATTTTAACAAGCTCGTAAAGCTTAATAAATAACCACACAAACACCGCAAAAAGGATCAGAAGGTACCAATAGTCGACAAGAAAGTCACCTAATAGTTTAAGCTTGTTTTGCTCGTTTTTAAACTGACTGTAAACTGTTGCTGTGGTACGCTTTAAGGTATACTTATAATAGGCAAAATCGGCAAAGTTTGCCATTATACCTATGCTGTTGGTGATAATGAAAAGCCATTTGCAGAACTTTTGATATCCTTCCTTGTACCTGAAAGTGAAGGGAATAACATGTAATAATATAAATATAAGGTTAATGTACAGCAGGGCGGAAACATCAAATTTCACACCTCCATATAGGATAACAAGATACTTAGAGAAAGTAATGCCTTGAAATAAGCTATGGTTGAAGGCATAAAAGCCCAATCTGCAAAGCGTATATAAAACCAATACAATAAAAAACCGGTATGCCAGTGCCAGGTAAAGATTTACCTCTTTTGTGTTCTTAATTTTCAACTGCCTTTAATTAGAGGCAGTAAAACTAAGTATTTTGAAAACGATTTGTTAACAATAAATTTACGATATGTTCTTTTTGAAATATTGATGACGAGGAACTACCTGGGTAATGCCACAAAATCAATTACTGCACAATAGCCGTATTTTTTGTGAGGTTGAATACTTACCCCAATATAGTTTAACCCATAGGAATCATTTAAGATCATTTTTCTATGTCCAAGATCTGGAACACCTTTATCAAGCAATAACATACAAATATTGTCCAGACCCGAAGAAAAACCAAATGCAAGGTTTTCACCATTGGATCTTTTAGGGTAAATCTCTGATATTCTATCTTTAACCGACCTTCCGTCACTGGAATTGTGCCCGCTAAAATTGTTGCGGTTCATATCCCTTGCATGTTGTTTTGCTACTATGCTTAAAGCCTCGTCTGGCCAAAGCATTGGAAGATCCTTTACCGCTCTAATCTGCTGTGCCAGACTCCGGTAGTACTTATTACTTGTGGTTATTTTAAGCTCATCATAGTTGCTATACTTCATGGCTTTTTTGTTGTGTGCCTCCACAAAATCCTGAAAATAAGTATTAAAGAATTTTTCGCCATCCATACGCGCCAGATTCATATAGATAACCAGATCCTTTTCTTCCCCGGTAAGGTAACTGGAGTTGCCCGCGGTGTTGGCCATTTTTAGCTCCTCTTTAGACCATGTGTAGTCGTCGGATGTGTTTTTGACTTGCGTACTTGTAAAAATAGAAAATAGAAAAAGGATAGATATCGAAAACAGTTTCATGTTTTGACCAATAGCAAAAGCCAGGCCATACTTGGGGTTACAATACGTAATGCTATTATGTTTATCCCACCATTTGATGTGGGTTTATGAGTTCAGTAAATATATTTAGGACTATTTAAATAATAAAACAACTTCTGTTTATGCCGTAAGTGCAATGTGTTAAAGTTACAGCACATCCGTTTTAGCTTAAGAATCAGGGCAAATCCAGAGCGATGTGAAATTTTAAATAGTTTCCATAAGTTAATAAAAAGTTAATGTATCGTTAGTCTTTAAGCTTTTTTAGAGTTTTACTTTTGTTGAAATTTTTAATACATTGTGATGACCAAACGATTTTAAAACCAACATCTTTTGAAGGGCCTGACTGATTTAGCTTTATTGGATTTACTAAAAGATGATAGCGATGATGCATTTAATGAAATTTATGCACGCTATTGGGACTTGGTGTACGCTGTTGCCTGTAAAAAACTAAATGACCGTGAAGAGGCAAAGGATGTTGTACATGATCTGTTTATGCTCATCTGGGTTAAACGTCATTCGATCAATATCACCACTACATTTGTCGGATACATTTACGTGATCCTCAAAAATAAGCTTACCGATCTTAATCGCAGGCAAACACTTCGTATTAAGCACGATGATGAAGCAATAAAGACCCATCCTTTCGCAGATAATGATGTGTTTGACCAACTTGTATCTAAGGACATGGCACAGCAATTGCAATTAGAAATTCAAGATATGCCTTCCGGAATGCGAAAGGTATTTTTAATGAGTAGGGAAGAACAGCTTTCGGTTAATGAAATAGCCGGCAAATTATCCATTTCTTCTCAAACCGTAAAAAATCAAATTACGAGTGCTCTTAAAAGACTTAGGTCTAAATATCAGGCTAATTAAAATATTTTATTTCTACATAGTACCTCTTTAATTCTTGTTCGTTATGTATTTAGAATGGACGCTAAGAATAAAAAAGAAATCTATAAAGAATTTGGCATTTCCGATCCTTCAGAATTTTTTGAGGATCAGGATGACAAAGAGCAGTTACGCAAGGAGATGCTTGCGCGCATTACTGCAAGCAGGTATGCTCATGACAAACAATCCGCAAACAAGCAAAAACGTATAAGTAAGAAATTGATGCTGGCAATGGCTGCGGCCATTAGTTTTGTTCTGCTCTCGGCTGGTATCGTGTTTTATTACAATTCTTATTTTAAAGCCAACGACTTTGTAATAGTTAAAGTGCCTATGGGCAAAACCCAATTGGTTACACTACCCGATGGTTCCACTGTTTGGCTTAACGCCGCTAGTACCTTAAAATATCCCAAAAAGTTTGGAGCGAAAAGGATAGTTTATCTGGAAGACGGGGAGGGGTTCTTTAATGTGGTTCACAATGAAAAAGTACCTTTTATTGTTGAGTCCTCATCGTTAAAAACATTTGTTCTGGGAACATCATTTGTTGTTAAATCTTATAAAAGCCTCTCTACAGCCTCAGTATCTGTTGTAACCGGAAAGGTAGCGGTTAGTAATCATGACAAACAGATCAGTGTACTTACCCCCAATCAAGAGGTGGTGTATAATAAAGTTACCCACAAGCCGAAAACACTTACAACTAAGGCTGTTGAAAAAACAGAATGGAATAATGGCAAAGTTAATTTAAACGGAGTGTATTTTGAAGAGGCTGTTCTCGCTGTTGAAAATGCATACGGAGTTAAAATAGATTATGACAAGGAATTATTTAAGAATTGCCAGAATACCTTCAACATTAACGCGAAACAAAGTCTTAAAGAAACTTTAGATCTAATCGCCCTGATTCAGGGAATTACTTATCAAATTAAAGAAAAGGAGGTACTGATAACAGGAAACGGGTGTAATTAGACCAGAAAAAATAATGATCAGTACCTGTTGGAGCAGATACTGATCTAAATGTACAGCATGCGGGTAATTCGTCGAAAAATCTTCCGTATGGCTGTTTTGTGTTTCATTTAAACTATAAAACGATTAAAAATATGAAAAAAAACATTACTACACTAATTCTTAAGATAATGAAGGTAGGATTAATAGTGTTTGCTACTTTACTTACTTCTGCCGGAACCCTTTTAGCAGAAACTGTTTTTAGCCAGAATCTTAAAGATGTTAGGGTAACTCTCAACCTTAATGGCGAATCATTAGAAAGAGCAATTGAAAAGATCAGTAAAACAAGTAAGCTTGACTTTTCTTATAACAACAATGAATTACGAAAGGTAAAAGGAATTGTGATAAACGTATCTAACGAGCCGATAACCGAAGTGCTTGTACGTTTATTAGATCAGACGCCATTTTCCTATAGGGAGATAGATCAAAATATTGTGATCTTCAGGAAGAGGAATGAATTGTCTGGAGAGAAGCAATTGATAAAGGGAAAAGTAACCGACGAAACTGGTATACCATTGCCAGGAGTAACGGTACAGATTAAAGGGACCACTTCTTCTGTAACTACTGATGTAAATGGAGTTTATGAACTTAATGTAGCGTCCTCTGCTGATATTTTAGTGTTTTCTTATATGGGTTTAACCACTCAGGAAGTTGTTGTAGGTACACAACAACAGATCAATGTCGTTTTAAAAGACGATCAGAAGATTCTGAATGAAGTTGTTGTGGTTGGATATGGCACACAGAAAAAAATAAATTTGAGCGGTGCAGTTGATGGAATAACCAGTAAAGAAATCGAAAACAGGCCTTTTTCAAGCGTAGGGGCTAGTTTACAGGGACTAATTCCAAACCTTAATATAACTATTTCAAGTGGACAGGTTAATAAAGCACCAGCTTTTAACCTCAGAGGTTATACATCACTAAATGGCGGATCACCTTATATTCTGGTTGATAATGTGCCATTTACTGCCGATGAATTAATGGCTTTAAATCCTAATGACATAGAGAGTGTGTCGACTTTAAAGGATGCAGCATCAGCTGCAATTTACGGTGCCAGAGGAGCTTTTGGCGTAATTTTGATTACAACAAAAACTGCTAAGAGTAACGATCTTAAGGTATCTGCAAATACTTATTACGCAATACGTACCTTGGGTAAGGTTCCTGATATTGTAACTGATCCCCTTAAGACCATGGAGTTTAAGCACGATGCTGCTTATCCGCTATACAACCTGTTTCCAGAAAATGTAAGAGAGTATGCCAGACAACGTTCAGAAAATCCTTCTCTTCCGTCTGTAATTATATCGCCAACAGATCCTAATGCATGGGCATATTATGGATCTACAAACTGGATGAATGAGGTGTATCATAACACTGCCCCAACTTATAGCGCTAATTTCAGCATATCTAAAAGAGACGAAAAACTAAGCTATTATACTTCAGGTGAATATTTCACAAATAAAGGAATGTTGCGCTACGGAAATGATAACTATGATCGGTATAATTTAAGAGCAAAAGCAGATTATAAGCTAAGGAATTGGTTAACTCTTGGTAATAATACCTCTTTTATGTCTAGCACTTATGATGAATCTGTTTATGGCGGGGAAGGCTTCTTTCATAATGTTAACAGGCAGAGTTCTCTTGATGTTCCAAAGAACCCTGATGGAAGCTGGACCTCGACCGGTGCCGCTCTATTGGGAAGATTACAAAGTGGCGGACGTAGTGTAACCAGAAGCAATAATTTTCAAACAACATTTAATGCCAAAGCTGAACTGGTAAAGGATGTATGGGATTTAAAGGCTGATGCTACCTTTAGAAGAATAGATACTGCAGGCAGATCGTTTGATGTACCCGTACCATATAAAACAGGACCTAATTCGGCCATAAGTTATAGTGGTTCGAACCCAACCTGGGCTCAAAATGATACTAGGCTTGTGAGACATAATATTTATAACATTTATACAGATTTTCATAAAACCTTTGGTTTAAAACACTATTTGCAAGTATTGGCAGGCTTTAATCAGGAATATAGATATCGTACCACTAATTCTGTTACACGCAAGGGATTGATCAGCAATACACTACCGTCTATTTCTTTAGCAACCGGTGATATGACCGGTAGTGAACGAATTGAAGATTGGGCAGTAAGGGGATGGTTTTATCGCTTGAATTATATTTTTGATAATAAATACATTCTGGAATTAAATGGCCGTTATGATGGCACTTCACGTTTCCCAAGCGACGATCGTTGGGGATTTTTCCCTTCAGCTTCAGCTGCATGGGTAGTAACGGGTGAAAATTTCTTTAAGCCTGTAGCAGAAAGCATCGGACTTGATTTATTAAAACTACGTGCGTCTTATGGTTCATTGGGTAATCAGGATGTGGATTCATATTTATACATTCCTTCTATGGCATCTGGGCAGATTGATCAGATTCTTGATGGCAAAAGACCCATTCAAGTTCTCCCTCCAGGAGCAGTTGCCCCAAGTTTAACCTGGGAAAAGGTATCAACAATTAACTTTGGTGGTGATGTAAGCTTTCTCAAAAATCGTTTTGATTTGAGTTTTGATGCTTATACCCGGTACACAGAGGGTATGCTTACAAAGGGTAAAACCTTACCTGGCCCTTTTGGTGTTAATGAACCAAAAGTAAATGCTGCAGATTTGAAAACAAAAGGCTGGGAAATAAGATTGGGCTGGAAAGATGGATTTATGCTCGCTGAAAGCCAATTTTACTATAACATAGGATTTAATATGGGCGATAGTCGTTCGTATATTACCAGATTTGATAATCCAAATGGTTTGTTATCTGATCATTATGTTGGTAAAGAAATCGGAGAGATATGGGGCTTGGAAACAGAAGGCTTTTTCCAGAACAAAGAAGAACTTGCTAACCATGCTGACCAAACTGCTGTTGGGGCTGATGATACAGGGTATAAATTTGATGTGGGTGACTTAAAATTCAAGGACCTAAATGGTGATGGCAAAATAGATAAAGGTAAAAATACACTTGCCGATCATGGAGATCAGAAGATCATTGGTAATAATAGGGCAAGGTACCAATATGGAATAGACTTGAACGCAGGCTGGAAGGGGTTTGATGTAAGGGTATTCTTCCAAGGTGTTGGTAAAAGAGATTGGTATCCTGGTCCAAGCAACCATTATTTCTGGGGCGTTTATGCACAACCATGGGCCAATGTTCAGGTTCATAATCTTGACCACTGGACTCCCGAAACACCAGATGCTTACTTCCCGAGGGTTAAAGCCTATATTGCAGAAGATGCTACTGAACTTGGAAATCCACAGACTAAATATTTGCAGGATGCTTCTTATTTACGGTTAAAAAACCTAACACTTGGTTATACACTGCCAAAAACTTTAACGAATCGGATAAAACTGGATAAACTGCGCCTTTACTTCAGTGCAGAAAACATATTTGATGTATCTCATATTAAAGCAAATCTGGATCCTGAAGGGCTCGATGGTAAGGTCTATCCATTCCAAAAAACCTTTTCTTTTGGTTTAAACCTTAATTTTTAACTCAAGCAGAAAGTATTATGAAACTAAGAATAAATTATATCCTTATAATAGGATTTATAGCTATAGCAATAACAGCCTGCAAGAAGGATTTTTTGCAACGTAATCCTCAAACACAAATTACTGACGCCGTCTTTTTTCAGTCACCATCAGACCTCGAAACATATAGCAATGGCTTTTACAAGCAGTTGAGCCCTTCGTACGATGATATTAACTCTGATAATATTGCTAACTATAATGCAAATGGTGAGGTTGATAATCTGGTAAGAGGCGGCATATCATCTTCAAACGTTGGTGGCTGGGATAAAAAGGACTGGGCAGATTTGCGTCAAATTAACTATATGCTTGATCATATTAATCAGGTAAAAGGTGATCAAACACTAATTAATCATTATGTAGGTATTGCCCGTTTTTTCCGTGGCCTTTATTATTTTAAAAAGATCAAAACCTATAGCAATGTACCATGGTTTTCAAAGGTTGTAAATTCCGAAGATCCTAATCTTTATAAAGGTCAGGATCCACGAGCAATGGTTGCCGATTCGGTTTTGAACGATCTTACTTATGCCGCAAATAATATTAAAGCAGATGGAAGCAATACACGCGTCACCAAATGGGCGGCACTTACTTTATTGGCACGCTTTGCGCTTCACGAGGGTACTTTTAGGAAATACCATGATGAGATAGCATTAACAAACGACTATCAGCGTTTTCTTGACGTTGCTATAACCGCTACGGCCCAAATTATAAAAGACGGTGGCTTTGTTATCTACAATACAGGAAAGGCTGGTGAAGACTATCGTGCCTTATTTTCAAGTGCAAATTTAGCCGCGAATAAAGAGATGATTATGTGGGCTGATTATGGAAAAGAACTTGGAGTTGGTAACAATAGCCATACAGTATTAGACTATATCTGGTCTCTTAGTAAAAATCTGGCTGATACTTATCTTAAAACAGATGGTTCTCCATTTACCTCAACACCCGGCTACAATACCAAGTTATATACAGAAGTGTTTGCCGGTCGCGACCCTCGTATGGCAGAAACTATTATTAATCCGGCATTTAGAGGGCCGAATAATGCTACGGCGCCATATAGAATAAAGCCAACCCTTGGAGGTTATAATCAAATTAAATTTTATCCCCGTTCTGCTGATTTAATGCAAGGCTGGGTAATGAACTACACAGACTTGCCAATATTTAGATATGCTGAGGTTCTTTTGATAAATGCAGAGGCAAAGGCTGAATCCGGAACGATTACTCAAGCCGACCTGGATCAGACAATTAATAAGTTAAGGAATAGGGTGCAAATGCCTGCATTAAGCATGGGGGTAGCACTAGATCCGGTACTTTCAGCTACTTACCCTAATGCCATGGGAGCAAATACAGCGGTATTGCTTGAAATTCGCAGGGAAAGAAGGGTGGAGATGGCTTGCGAAGGTTTAAGGTATGATGATATAGTTCGTTGGAAAGTAGGTAAAGTTTTACAAAACAGTCAGCAAGGGATGTATGTTCCGGCAATGGGTGGATTGGATGTTACAGGAGATGGTATACCTGATATTGCAATTCTAACCTCTCCTAATGATGAATCTGCGATCGCAAATCTCCCAGAGGATGTGAAAAAGAACCTATCTAAATACTACTTAAAAGATAAAGACGGTAAGGACCAGAATTTTTACCTTACTAATGGCACTTCTGGTTTTGTAGCATTTACGCGCGATAGAGATCAGCCGAGAACATTTCTTGAACCAAAGTATTATTACAGGCCAATACCAATAAGTGAAACTGTAGTTAACCCGGCCTTAAAACAAGTGTTTGGCTGGTAATAATATTAAAATGACAGCACTCTCCGGCAGCAGGTTTAATCGCCTGCTGCTTTTTAAATTTACACACAAACAAACCATGAGAATACTAGCGATTTTATTTTTTTACTTATCTTTTGTTGGTATAGCAAATGCCCAATTTAAGGGAAAGGTTTTTCTAGATAAAAATAAGAACAAACTTGCTGATACATCTGAGCCGGGTATAGCCAATGTAGCCGTATCTGATGGGCAAAATGTATTAAGCACAGATAAAGAGGGTAGCTTTAACCTGCCTGGTCATTCAAAAACGAGGTTTATATTCATTACTATTCCTGCTGGTTATAAACTAACTGATAAACATTATATCAAAGTAGGTGAGACGACAGATAAGGTATATAATTTTGGTTTAGTTGAAGATCCTACAAGTGCCGGAACATCTGTTAAAATGCTTCAGATTACGGATACCGAGACTGATAAGTACAACGATTGGATTGTGAATGTAAAGAACTATGCAAAAAAACAGGGCATCAGCTTTATTGTTCATACCGGCGATATCTGTTACGAAAAGGGATTAAACTTCCATGCCAACCAGATTACATCTGAAACATTGGGTAAGCAAATTTTTTACTGTATTGGTAATCATGACCTCGTTAAAGGGGCTTATGGCGAGGAACTGTTTGAAAATTTGTTTGGCCCGGTATATTACTCTTTTGATGCCGGACCAGCACATTTTATTGTAACTCCAATGAGGTCTGGCGATTTTCAGCCATCGTATACAGTGGATGAGGTAATCAGCTGGATGAAAAATGACCTTGCTGCTGTAGATAAAAACAAACCCGTAATTATCTTTAATCATGATCTCCTTACTTACAACGATCAATTCATTTTAAAAGGTAAAAACGATTCTATCAATTTAAATGATAATAATTTAAAAGCATGGGTTTATGGCCATTGGCACAATAATTTTGTAAGGAAAAGCGAAAAGACAGGGATTCATTACATTTCATCTGCACCACCTGATAAAGGGGGAATAGATAACTCTGCAGGACAATTCCTGTCTATAGAAATTGATAAAAATGGTGTAAAAAAAGTAAAACCACATTATACTTATTTGCATAAGCACCTGGTGGTAACTACTCCATCCGGGTCGGATATGGTAAAGGTGAAAAACGGAGCACTAATCGTAAATGCGAATGTTTACGATAGTGAAACTACTGTAATGAATGTTAAGAGCATAATCTATGATGGTAAAGGAAATAAGCTGGCCGAAACAGCTTTGACCGCAAATACTGATTGGAATTGGGAAGGGAAAATACCCGTGACTAAGTTGGCAAAAGGGAAACCTTTAACAATACAAACCGAAGTTGTTTTTGCAGATGGCGAGCAGCACATACAGAAACAGTCTTTTAAAATTGATACAGAAACATCATTAAAATGGATAAGTAACATAAAAGGAAATATATGGAAAACTGCACCCCTGTTTGCCGAAGGGCGACTATTTGCGGCTACAATAGATGATGGTAACAATATCAATTGCGGAATTACAGCACTTGATCCGCAGAGTGGAAAAGTTTTATGGCATTATAAAACCCGTAACTCCATCAAACATGAAATAGCTTATGACCGCGGATTGGTACTATGTACAGATATGGAAGGCTTTACTTATGCGCTAGAAGCATCATCTGGTGAATTGGTTTGGAAGAAAGACCTGGGCATGAAGAGCTTGCCTGGCTACATCTCTGCAGGGGTAGCAGAGAACGGTATTTATTATACAGGGGCTGAAGGTTATTTCCAGGCACTTGAGGTTAAATCAGGTAAAACTATTTGGGTAAATAAAGAGTGGGGAGGAGGAGAAGGTACACCTGAAAAGATGACAATTGCGGGCGATGTCATAATTACCGGCAGTAATTGGCAAAGTCTATTCGGTCATGATAAAAGAACTGGTAAATTACTATGGAAAAGAAGTGACGAAGGTTTGCGTTTTAGAAGCAGTACCGGGAAGTATGTAAATGGTAAATTATACATCACTGGTCTGAACGCCATTTTTGTGTTAGATCCTCAAACCGGAAAGACACTTCAAAAAATTGATGCCAATTATGAATTTAAGGTAATGGCAGCACCTTTGGTTACAGATAAGCATATTATTATGCCAACCGCTAAACATGGAGTTGTTGCTTATGATGTTAATACTTTACAAGAAACGTGGAATACTACTACTGGCAATGCGCTTGTTTATTCTGCTCCGTATGCAGGTCCCGAGTCGGCTACTGTAGAATGTTCAGTTATTAAGTATAAAAATAAGCTTCTTCTTGGAGCCTCTGATGGATATATCTATGTCTTGGATGAAAATTCTGGAAATGTACTGAGGAAAATTAATCTGGGCGCTCCAATATTTGCTGATTTATCAGTTGTTGAAAACACCCTTTATGTAGCAGATTTTGCAGGGAATGTATTTGCCCTCACAAATTTCTAGAAATAACGATTGCTAAATTCCGGAACAGCCTTGTTGCAAATAGCGACAGGGCTGTTTTACTTTAGATGAGCGTGGACATTTTTCAAAATGAAACATTTTATAATAAAATGATATACATTATTAAAAATAATAACTCTGAACACTTTTTTTAACTTCAAATTTTTATTAATTTGCTTTAACAGAAACACTTACACAAATCATCCCTATGAAATGTCGTTCTCACCTCCTGGTCGTCTTTTTATTTTGCAGCCCCCTTTTAAGTAAAGCACAAGGAATAAGCGTTCCCGTTTCTGAAAAAGCCAAGATCAATTTTTCAGGAATGCTGCAAACTCAATTTAATTATTCGCTTGATGACGATATTGATATTGCTGGTATGCATCATGCCGGCGATGAGCATTTTTCCAGAAATTCTTTTTCTGTAAAACGGGCACGTTTACAATTGAATGCTACTATAAACGATCGAATTAACGCTGTTATACTGGTCAACTTTGGTGATTTTACAGGCAACCCTCAAAACAAAGTGCTCGAAAACGCATACATTAAGTACAGTATTAATGATTATGTGAATTTCCAATTCGGTCAGTTCAGGCCTCAATTTGGTCAGGAAGATAATTATCCTGTTGATTTTGTACGTTCCATTGATTATTCAAATCAATATTATCTTTTTGGTTCAAACAGTTGGCAGAGCTTTCAAATAGGTGCCACTTATTTTGGAGAGATTAAAAATACTGATGTTCCTGTAAAATATTATATAGGTATTTTTAATGGCAACAACCGAAATCAGGTAAGTGATAACGACGACGGTAAAATAATTCCTGCCCGAATTGTAGTTGGTTTAGGTAAAACTACGCAGTTGGGTGCCAGTGGTGGAGTTGGCAAAAACATGGGCCAAAAAATATGGGCTTATGGTGCCGATGTTGATTATAAAAAGCAGCTGAATGAGCGGTGGGGTATAGAACTTGTTTCAGAATATAAACAAGGGATAAACAGTGTTGCATTCTTTGGCCAGGAAAATCTGGTAATCCCGGTAAGTGAGTATGCAATGCGCGGCATCTATGTATTGCCAAATGTGGCTTACAGTATTAAAAATGCTAGACTCAAAAGTTTGGAATTTGCAGTGCGATATGAATACCTCGATTCAGATTTTAAGCAAGTGGGAAATTCCCGACAAAGTTATATTCCAATGATCAGTGCGGCCTTTGCTGAAGCATACGCCATTAGAGTTCAATTGGGATTGCTAATGGACAGATACGAAAGAAATATCCCCAATACAACGCAGTACAATACAAATAGGATTATTTGCCAGGTTCAGGCAAGATTTTAATTATCTAATTCACTCTAATCCGTTAAATTATGAAAGAGATCAACTACAAAATGATGCTGGCTACATTGGCTTTTGGGTTGTTAATCTGGTTTTTACCAGTACCAGAAGGTGTAAAGCCCGAAGCATGGCATTTGCTGGCTATTTTTTTAGCAACTATTTTAGGTATTATCTTAAAAGCAGCTTCCATGGGTACCATGTCTATGATTGCTATCGCAATAGTTGCTTTAACAGGGGTGTTGGCACCAGGAAACCCGGGTAAGTCGATCTCAATGGCCTTAAGTAGTTTTGGAGATAAGGTTATCTGGCTAATTGGCATTTCATTTTTCATCGCAAGGGGCTTTATAAAAACGGGTCTTGGAAGCAGAATTGCCTACCTTTTTATCAGAGTGTTTGGCCGAAGCTCTCTAGGTTTGGGTTATGGATTGGGCCTTGCAGATCTTGTACTGGCACCCGCTATTCCAAGTAATACTGCAAGAGGGGGTGGTATTATTTATCCGATCATGAAGTCTATGGCCCTTAATTTCGATTCAGTTCCAGAAAAACCGGAAACGCACCGTAAGCTAGGAGGCTATTTAACATTAAGTTGTTATAACATCAACCTCATCACGTCCTCAATGTTTCTAACAGGTACAGCGAGTAATCCCATGTGTCAGAAATTTGCTGCAGATCTTGGTATAAATATCACATGGATGTCTTGGATGTGGGCCGCAATAATTCCAGGAATTATCTCTTTGATTCTGGTGCCATATATCTTATACAAAATCTATCCTCCGGAAATAAAATCGACGGGAGGAGCACCTAAAATGGCCTCCGAAAAATTGAAAGAGATGGGAGCTGTAACACGCAACGAATGGTTGATGTTAACTGCATTTGTTGTCTTGCTTTTTTTATGGATAACAGGAGATATTTTTAAAATCGACGCCACAACTACTGCCTTTATTGGTCTGGTATTCCTGTTGTTATCGCAGGTTTTAACCTGGGAAGATGTGAAAAGTGAAAAGGGCGCATGGGATACAATTGTATGGTTCTCGGCCTTGGTAATGATGGGTAGTTCTTTGAATACGCTGGGATTAATCCCATGGTTCAGTGAATTGGTAAGGGCAAAAATAGGAGGGCTGAGCTGGACCATGGCTTTTCCTATTATTATTCTGGTTTACTTTTACAGTCATTATTTGTTTGCAAGTGCAACAGCGCACGTTGCGTCTATGTATGCAGCTTTGCTTGGCGTGGGTATCACCATTGGCATTCCGCCCATGCTGCTTGCATTATCGCTGGGCTTTTGTGGTGGTATTTTTGGAACATTAACCCATTACGGGCATGGTCCGGCACCGGTATTTTTTGGAAGTACATTCGTTGATGTCAAGGACTGGTGGTCAAAGGGATTTGTTTTGAGTATCGTTTTTCTTTTGATCTGGATGGGAATAGGCGGGCTGTGGTGGAAGATGATCGGCTTGTATTAATTTAAAGCTTATGGATAATAAAAACAGAGCATCTACACTGATGCGAAAAACGCTAATGGCAGTTACGGGGTTGTTTCTGTGTTTTTTTCTTGTCATTCATTTGCTTGGAAATCTGCAGTTATTATTACCTGCCGAACAAGCAAAAGCCAGCTTTAACAGTTATTCTCAGCTGCTATCCGGCAATATTTTTATAAAGATCATTTCTTATGTTCTCTATGCATCTATTGTAATTCATTGCCTGGATGCATTGATAATTACGCTTAAAAATAAAAAAACAGCAGGCAGGTATGCCGTGGATAACAGGGGCAAAGCCAGCAAATGGTATTCAAGAAATATGGGGATACTTGGCACACTAATTCTGATATTTTTGGTATTTCATTTCAGGGATTTTTGGTATCAGTACAAGTTCGGAAGCTTACCGAAAGATGAAAGTGGGCATAAAGACCTATACGCAATAGTGGTGGCTGCCTATCACGACTGGTGGTATGTACTTTTCTATGTGCTGTCTATGTTCGCGCTGGGTTATCATCTGCTGCATGGCTTTTATAGTGCAGCCAGATCACTGGGTTTGTATCATCCTAAATATGTTTCGTGGGTAAGGACTTTTGGTACAGGCTATAGCTATATCATCACTATCGGTTTCGCTATTATTCCAATTTATATTTACTTAACTCAACATGTTTTATGGAACTGAACGCTAAAATACCACCGGGACCATTAAAAGATAAATGGAGTTTCTATAAAGACCATGCTAAGCTGGTTAATCCCGCCAACCGAAAAAAAATGGACGTTATTGTTATTGGTACCGGACTGGCAGGTAGTGCTGCTGCGGCATCATTGGCCGAGATGGGATACAATGTTAAATCTTTCTGTTTTCAGGATTCAGCAAGGCGTGCACACTCAGTAGCTGCACAAGGTGGAGTAAATGCGGCCAAGAATTACAAGAATGATGGAGATAGTGTTTATCGTATGTTCTATGATACCATTAAAGGCGGCGATTTCCGGTCACGCGAAGCAAACGTTTATAGGCTTGCAGAATGTTCGGCTCAGTTAATAGATCAGGCAGTTGCCCAAGGTGTGCCTTTTGGCAGAGAATATGGCGGGTATCTGAATAATCGATCTTTTGGAGGTGTACAGGTTAGCCGGACTTTTTATGCAAGGGGACAAACCGGACAACAGTTGCTTTTAGGATCTTATCAGGCTTTAATGCGTCAGGTTGCTGCCAAAACTGTTAAGCTTTACACAAGGCATGAAATGTTGGATGTAGTAGTTATCGATGGAAAAGCAAGAGGCGTTATTGTAAGAAATCTTGATACAGGAGAGATAGAAAGGCATAGTGCTCATACCGTAATTTTGGCCACCGGGGGCTTTGGTAAAATCTATTATTTATCAACCCTTGCAATGGGATGCAATGCATCTGCCATATGGCGTGCACACAAGAAGGGTGCATTAATGGCATGTCCAAGCTGGACCCAGGTACACCCAACATCCTTACCACAATCGGGCGATTACCAATCTAAGCTCACACTTATGTCTGAGTCGCTGCGGAATGATGGGCGAATTTGGGTGCCTTTAAAACCTTCTGAAAACCGGAAACCTAATGATATTCCTGAATCAGAACGTGATTACTACCTGGAAAGACGTTACCCTGCCTTCGGTAATCTTGCCCCACGCGATATTTCCTCGAGAGCGGCAAAGGAACGCATAGACGCAGGATTTGGAGTAGGGCCGCAAAGGAATGCCGTTTATCTGGATTTTTCCAAGGCGATTAAGGAGCAGGGAAAAGGGCGTATTAAAGAGAAGTATGGCAACCTGTTTGACATGTACCGCAAAATTACGGCTACCGACGCCTATGTAGAGCCTATGATGATATCTCCTGCGGCTCACTTCTCAATGGGCGGACTATGGGTTGATTATGAACTGATGACGACCATACCAGGATTGTTTGCCCTTGGTGAAGCTAACTTTGCTGATCATGGAGCCAACAGGTTAGGTGCAAATTCTTTATTACAGGCATGTGTAGACGGTTATTTTATTGCACCATATACGGTTTCAAATTATCTGGCCGGAGAAATTAAATCAGAAAGGGTGCCGATAGATCATCAGGCATTTATCGATGCCGAAGTTCAGGTAAGAGCGCAACTAAGTAAACTGCTGGAAATAAATGGCACTAAAACGGCCGATTATTTCCATAAGACTTTAGGCAAGTTATTATACGATTATTGTGGTTTATCAAGAAGCAAAGAAGGATTAATCCACGCCATAAACGAAATAAAAAAGCTAAGGGCTGATTTTTATAAAGACCTTAAAGTTCCTGGCGATGAAGATGAGATGAACGGAGAATTGGAAAAGGCAGGTCGTATTGGTGATTATCTCGAAGTGGCAGAGTTGATGTGCCTGGATGCTTTAACTCGAGACGAATCATGTGGTGCCCATTTTAGAGAAGAATATCAAACTCCGGAAGGAGAGGCTTTAAGGAATGATGAAAAGTTCTGTTTCGTATCTGCCTGGAAATGGCGGGGAGAAGGACAGGAAGAATTGCTGATCCCTGAACCATTACACTTTGAAAATGTTGAACTGGCAGTAAG
>NZ_JBFTNT010000058.1:0-20641 GCF_056397585.1 Pedobacter sp. 05L430
GATGTATTCGTTCCAGCAGCAAACTTATTTCAGGTTTCCCAGGCACAAATAATTTACCGTTCTTTCCGCCCTTAAACATAGATTTAGCATCTGCCAAGATTAAACTGCCCTTTGCTTTTTCTAAATTATGGCAACTCAAACACTTTTCATTAAATATGGGCATGATCACATCATCAAATATGACTGCCTTATCTACTGGAACCTTTTCTTTTTCTGGCATTACGGCTGCCAGAACAAAATTATCTCCATGAGTTAATGTAGCTCCATAATGGCCGGTAACAATTAAACATAAAATGGTAATAACAGCACCTGCTTTTGCTACGGGTGCTTTATACCAGGAAGAGTTTCTGGACCAATATATAATTGAAGAAATAAAAACAATGCTTACTCCTGTCCACTTGTGCCATTGCAAAGTATCACCGCTATAGCCTTCTTCTTTTGACAGGAATAATCCCATAACAACAGTTACTGCAGACAATAAAACTCCGGTTAACAATAACCCGGTAGTGAAATTCTGATATAACTTTTCTCCGGTGTATGCCTCCTTAAAGCGAAAGAATTCCAGAAGCATCGCTAACAGCAAAAGTACTATAGGAAAATGCAGAATCATAGGATGCAGCCTACCTAATGGCTGTAACCAATACGGCACAGAAATCTTATCTCCAAATACCAGTAAAAAGACAATAAAGATGTTTAACGCAAATAATGCATTTTCAGTAAAACCTTTAAGCGTAATTCTCATAAAAAATTATGCACGGGTAAATTTATATGGATATACTTTGCCCGATGCCCACTGGGCTACATAAAGGTTGTCGTCGTCATCTACACATACATCATGTGGATTCAGAAAAATCTTCTCTGCCTGCGACATTGGTTGCAATATACCATCCGTATAAGTCGGTGCTGAACCACCAATATTTGACACTACCTTATTATCCTTATCCAAAATAGTAACAAAGCCACTATTCTCCTTATTCAGATCCGGTGATCTTAGCACCGCAGCATACAAATAATCATTTTTAATAACCGGCCTGCAAACACAAGCACCAGGAAGCACAATTATCTCTTTTAAATTCCCTGCCATATCAAAGCGTTTAAAGCAATTGCGTGTACGATCTGTAACCAGCAATGATGCTTCACCCTGTCTTTTATCAATACAAACCCCATGCGCATTATCCAGATGTTTGGTTTCGGCACCTTTTCCGCCAAAATAACTCAACAATTTACCCTCAGCATTATAATGCAGAACATACTGCAATCCATAACCATCTGCAATAAAGAAATCACCATTGTCTGCAACTGCTACTTCGGTTGGTACATATTCTTCATTTTTTTTGTACAGCCCTGTTTCCATCGGACAATCAAGTGTCATCAGTATTTTTCCATCCAAGGTAGTCTTATATACCTGATGTCTGTTTGTATCGGTAATAAAAAGAAATTCTTTACTGCCCTCTCTGGTGAGTGTTAATCCATGTGCCCCAGGAAATTCGTGACCCCAGGAATCTAACAGTTTGCCCGATTTATTATAGATCAGTACATTATTTTTGGTCTCATTTGTCAATAAAATAATCCGGCCTTTTTTATCCTGCACCATTTCATGACAATCATTTACCGGATTCTTTGCAGGGTTTAATTGCCCCCACTTTGCATCCATCGTATAGCGCATGTTGTTGTGACCATACACAGGTTCTTTTGATTTTGCTAATGTATCTTTCATAATAAAAAATCCGGCAGAAACTGCGGTTGTATGTTTTAAAAATTCTCTTCTTTTCATAAAATATTCTTTATACTATAATGTCATTAATTACTTTGCCGGCTACATCTGTTAATCTGTAGCGACGGCCTAAATGTTTAAACGTAAGTTTTTCATGGTTTAGCCCAAGCTGATGAAGAACTGTTGCATGAAAATCGTTCACATGAACAGGATCTTTTACAATGTTGTATCCAAACTCGTCAGATTCACCATATACTATACCCGGCTTAATTCCACCCCCAGCCATCCAAATGCTAAAACAGCGTGGATGATGATCGCGACCATAGTTATCCTTGGTCATTGCGCCCTGACTATAATTAGTGCGGCCAAATTCACCTCCCCATATCACCAATGTTTCATCAAGCAATCCTCTCTGTTTCAAATCAGTTATTAATGCTGCCGATGCCTGGTCTACGTCTTTAGCTTGCCCTGCCATCTCATTTGGCAGATTGCCATGCTGATCCCATCCCTGATGATACAATTGCACAAAACGCACCCCGTTTTCACTTAGCTTACGTGCCAGCAAACAATTCGCAGCAAAAGTTCCCGGAACCAAACAATCAGGTCCGTAAAGTTTTATAATATCGTCTGGTTCTTTAGAAAGATCGGTGATTTCAGGTACAGCAGTCTGCATTCGATAGGCCATTTCGTATTGTTGTACCTTGGCATTTATCTCCGGGTCACCAAATTCCTGGTACGACATCTCATTCAGCTCAGCCAATTTATCGAGCATCTTTCTTCTCTCAAATCTGTTCAATCCTTCCGGGTCTTTTAAATAAAGTACCGGATCTTCGCCACTGCTAAATTGAACACCCTGGTGCGTGGAATCCAGAAATCCATTAGTCCACAGTTTTGAGTATACCCCCTGCCCATTACCTTTACCCCGCGACAACAATACAGTAAATGCTGGCAGATTTTTATTTTCGCTACCTAAGCCATAACTAAGCCATGCACCCATACTTGGTCTGTTTCCCTGTTGCGCCCCGGTTTGAAAAAAAGTTAATGCCGGATCATGATTTATCGCTTCGGTAAACATAGATCTGATGATACAAATATCATCGACAACCTTTGCAGTATGAGGGAACAAGTCACTAATCCATGCTCTCGACTCACCGTATTGCTTAAAATCATAATATGAACCTACCAAAGGGAAAGAAGATTGATTAGCCGTCATACCTGTAAGGCGTTGACCTGCTCTAATGGATGCCGGAAGCTCCTGCCCCATCATTTCTCTAAGCTTAGGCTTATAATCAAAAGACTCCAATTGTGAAGGAGCACCGTTCTGAAACAGATAAATTACTCTTTTAGCTTTAGGAGCAAAATCAGGAATACCGGGAGGAAGTCCTGCCTCTTCAAAACTGCCGGTAAACAGATCCGGAATTAGTAACGATCCCAGTGCAACACTCCCTAAACCCAAACTTAATTTTGAAAGGAAACGACGTCTGTTAAAATTAAGTCCATGCTCCAAAATATTCTTTTCCATAAATCAGGATTTTGTAATGGTTTCTTCTAAATTATATATTGCTGCTATTACTTCCATCATTGCGGCAAGTTCAGTTTTATTGGTTTTCTGAGAGAGAGGGTACTCGCCTACTGCCAAAACTTTCTCCGCATTTGATTTTTGTTTAAATACCTTCAATTGATCGGCGTAATAGGAGGCCAACAGCTTTATTTCTTTATCCTTAGGTTTTCTACAAACTATCCTTCTAAATGCCTTGCTGATCCTTGCTTCTGATGTTCCTTTATCTTGTAATAACTTATCGGCCAAAACACGCGAAGCCTCTAATACTGTGGGGTCATTCATCATCGCCAATGCCTGAAGCGGGGTATTCGTTTTTAATCTTTTAACTTCACACTGGTCTCTGTTACTGGCATCAAAAATTCCCATTACAGGAGGTGGAACAGTTCTTTTAATGAAAGTATACATACCTCTCCGATACAAACTCTCGTTATGATCTTGTCTGTATGTAGCCAATAAACCTCTACCTGATGTAGCTCCTTCCCAAAGGCCTGGTGGCTGGTAAGGCTTAACACTTGGCCCTCCTATTGTATTCACTAACAACCCACTACTGGAAAGCACCACATCTCTGACAAGTTCAGCAGGGATACGATAACGCGGCGCTCTTGCCAAAAGAATGTTATCCGGATCGGTCTTCAGTTTTTCCGGAGAGACTACAGCAGATTGTCTATAGGTTGCAGACAATGCTATTTGCTTAACAAGGCGTTTGATGTTCCACCCATGGTTCATAAAATCAACCGCAAGCCAGTCGAGTAATTCGGGGTGCGAAGGTAACTCTCCCTGCATCCCAAAATCTCCCGAAGTTTTAACAATACCTCGTCCAAAAAACTCTTGCCATACCTGATTTACAAATACTCTTGAAGTAAGCGGATTTTTCTTATCGAATAACCATTGCGTTAACCCAAGTCTGTTTTTAGGGTATTTATCACTAAATGAAAGTAATGATTTAGGCGTTCCGGCTTCCACCACCTCACCATGCGCATCATATACACCCCTTTTTAGTAAATAGGTTTTTCTAACTGTATCCTGATCACCCATTACTGATACGATTAATTTATTCGTATCCTGCTTATTTACAAACTTCAATATTTCTTTAACATCAGCATTGCTAATTTCCATCAGCGGTTTTTTTGCATAAGTCTCCGGGCCGCCAACAACAGACTCAATTCCTACTTCTTTTACATTGTTAAAAAAAGCAAATACCTGGTAGTATTCCTTTTGCGAAAATGGATCGTACTTATGATCATGACAATGAGCACATTCCAGCGTAACACCTATAATGGCTTTCCCAAAAGTATTGGTGCGGTCAGTAACATACTCAACCCTATATTCTTCATCAATTACACCACCTTCTTCTGTTATTTTATGATTCCTGTTAAAACCTGTTGCCAAAAGCTGTTCTTTCGAGGCATTTGGCATCAAATCTCCGGCAAGCTGCCAGGTCACAAATTGATTATAGGGCATATTTTCATTAAAAGCATGAATAACCCAATCTCTCCAAGGCCACTGACTACGGTAATTATCATCCTGATACCCGTGAGAATCAGCATATCTGGCAACATCTAACCAGTGCAATGCCATCCGTTCCCCATAAGCTGGACTTGATAGTAGCGACTYCACAACCTTCTCATATGCGTTACTACTGGAATCAGCAAGAAATTTATCCATCATCTCAATAGAGGGTGGCAAACCGGTAATGTCAAGACTAGCACGCTTTAATAACCTTTCCTTATCCGCTTCGGGGTTAGGTACTACTCCTTTATGTTCCAGTTTATCAAGCACAAAATAATCTATCTCATTTTTCACCCATTTAGCATCCTTAATCTTAGGCATTTGGGGAGCTTTAGGAGGAGTAAAAGCCCAATGCTTTTCGTATTTAGCTCCTTGCTTAATCCATTTCTCTATTATAGAAATCTCATTAGCAGTCAATTTTAGATTTGAGGACTTCGGAGGCATCATATATGCCGTATCCTTTGTGGAAATCCTTAAAAACACTTCAGATGCATTAGGTTTAAAAGGTACAAGGGCATGCGCTGATGGATTTTCTTTTAACGCCTTATAGGCTTCCTCAGCAATATCTAATCTTAAATCTGCTTGTCGTTTATTCGCATCGGGGCCGTGACAGATAAAGCACTTATCAGAAAGAATTGGCCTGACATTGAAATTGTAACTGATACTATCAGGCAACTGTTCTTCGGCTACCTGATTTGAAGATGAGCTGTTACATGCCTGTATAATATACACAATAGCAAAAAACGTCAGCAGTAAATAAAAAAGCCTACGGTACATACAATATCTATTTGGTTTCAATTGTACAGACAAGCTTTCACTTGTCTGCTTCTATAAATTTAGAATAAATACTTTAAATACCAATTATTATTTTCTTAAAAAGCAGAATATGAAATTTTTATTGATTAAATTGTTGTAGAATATATCACTCTAAATACAACAAAAAATGAATGCAGAATTTAACGATGTACCGCTGATAAAAAATTCAGAAAAAAATAGATTTGAGCTCAAAACAGATAATTATCTGACTTTTATAGATTACAAGGAGCATGGTAAAAAGATATGGCTGATCCATACTGAAGCACCCGAAGAACTTAAAGGAAGGGGAACTGCAACTGCAATAGTTGAGAAAACATTAGCTTACCTGGAAGACAACGACTATAAACTCATCCCTCTATGTCCATTTGTAGTAACATACCTAAAAAGACACACCGAATGGAACAGAATTTTAGATGAAGGTGTACCCCCTTTTTAAGCCTATTTTATAACGTATTTACTTCCTTTAACAGTGTTAAAGCTAACCAGATTATCCACTTTAGTATTTAATGCTATCTTTTTCCCTGCGCTACTGTAAACCGAAGTACCGGCAGGTAATTGAATATAACATTCAGCTCCGCTTAGGGAAAAGATTTCGGCTTTGGTGAGTTTGCTGCTCTTCCAGCTAAAACTAAGCTCGAAGCCATTCCTTGCACGCATTCCTTTTATATTACCAGAGCTCCAATCAGTATCTGTTGGCAATGCAGGTAATAAGCGGATCACAGAGTTAATGCCATTACTTTGGAGCAACATTTCAGCAATGGCTGCCGTACCGCCAAAATTTCCATCAATCTGAAATGGCGGGTGCGCACAAAACAGATTTGCATAAGTTCCTGCTCCACTGGTCATCGAAATCTCACTTCCCGCAACAGCAGGCGCCAGCAGTGCTTTAAACACCTTCCAAGCATGGTCACCATCACCTAGTCTGGCCCAGAAATTCACCTTCCATGCTCTCGACCAACCTGTACCTCCATCCCCCCTTCTCTCCAAAGTTTTTTTTGCTGCAGTCATCAATAAGGGTGTTTCAAGTTGAGTAATTTCATCGTAGGGATACAAACCATACAAATGCGAAACATGGCGATGTGTTACCTCAGGATCTTCATAATCTCTGATCCACTCTTGTATCCCGCCTGTTTTTTTACTGATCTGATTAGGAGCTAACCGGCCTTTTAGCTGCTGCAAACTATCTGTCCAACTCTTATCTATACCTAATAACTTAGCCGCAGCAATAGTATTGTTCATCATTTCTCTCCCAATCTGCATATCCATAGTTGGACCCATCGTGGTTTGCCCTTCAAAACCTTCCTCGGTTTTATAAGAATTTTCTGGAGAGTTGGAAGGCGCTGTTACCAGCCACTTTGTTAGCGGATCTTCAATTAAAATATCGGTATAAAATTTTGTTGCCCCTTTTAGTACCGGATAAATCTCAGCTAAAGTCTTTTTGTTTGGGTTATATAAATAATGTTGCCACAAATGACTGCTTAACCATGCTCCACCCGAAAGTACCGAACCCCATGAGGCATGCTCGCCTGGAGCAGTAAAACCCCAGGGGTTTGCAATTACGTGTKCCACCCATCCCGTGCTGTTATAATATGCTTTTGCAGTTTTTTGTCCTGGCGCCACCAAAAATTTTGTAAACTCAATCAGGGGTTTATGTATATCTCCCAAATTAGTATTCTCCGCCAACCAGTAATTCATTTGCACATTGATATCCAGGTGATAATCTCCGTTCCACGGGGTTTGATACTCTTCAGCCCAAATCCCTTGCAGATTAGCTGGTAAGCCACCTGGGCGAGAACTTGAAATTAAAAGGTACCGTCCAAAATTAAAATACAGAGCTGGTAGCGTTACATCACTCCCTCCGTTAGCAAAACGCACCAGTCGTTCTGCTGTAGAAAGCGTTGCAATACCGGCATTCTCTTTTTCACCAAGTTGGATTTTACAGCGATTGTAGTAGGCTTGAAAATCTTCGCGCTGCTTTGTTTTCAATGTTAGCCACGGAAGTTTACCCGCAGCATCAACATGTTTTTTAGCTACCGGCAAAGGTATTGCACCGCGGTGTGTTACATCTGGCCAGTTCATATCTGTTGCAGCACTAATTACAATAAGGCATTCGGTTGCTCCATCAACCGTAAGTACACTATTTTTTGCCGTTATTTTTCCTGTGGATGAAATGGCTTTCGCAAAGGCTGCAAAAAGAATTCCTTTATCTCCATTACCACCTGGCAATTGTCCTGTCATGCTAAGCCCATTTCCCTCGGCTGAAAAAGATGCATGCTCTTTTCTACTTAGCGACAGATCAAAATTTAATGCTTTTGCTTTACTCGAAGTTAAACGAACAATAATGGCTTGTTGAGGGGTGCTTACAATCACCTCTTCTTTAAAGTTTACACCTGACCTGCTCCACTCAGTAACTGAAATGGCTTTATCTATACTTAAAATTCTTTTATAATCCGTTACTTTTGAGGTGGTGTCTCTCCAATTAATAAACATATCTGAAAGGATTTGATAGCATCCAAACTTTTCGTTTGCACCATTTCCAAAACCAGACCCAGCTCCGGCACTTGTAAAATATTTTTGTAATAGTTCTTGCGCCTCCTTATTTTTTCCATCCTTTAGCAATTGCTGAATAACAGGTAAATGAGCAGCAGCATCATTTCTATTGGGATTTTCTACACCACCAGACCACATAGAAATTTCGTTTAAAACAATCCTTTCTCTGTTTGGATTGCCAAATACCATTGCTCCTAATCGGCCGTTGCCAACAGGAACAGATTCAGTAAAATGGTTCGCCGGTGAATTAAATCTCACTTGCTGATCTGTCTGCGCAAATAATGACAAGCCACTTAAGGTAAAACAAAAAAAGAAAAGTATTTTTTTTTGTGCCAAATTCATCTTTAGTTATGTTTTATTTAATAATCAAAGAAAGGAAATTACAGCTTTAGAAATTAGCTGTTATTGTCAAACCATTAAGCGATATTGGCATGCTAAAGAGAAAACCTATTYATACCCGTTTTTCAACAACAACACAGCACCTGGTTTGGCCGTTAACTCCAAAAACCCGCTTTCAGCGGATTTTATTTTAAAACCTGCGTTTGAAGCAATAAAATGAGTTTTAAACGGCAGTTTTAATTTAGTTACTCCTCCTTTTTCTGAAACGATCTTGACTTCATCTACCTGTCCTCCAGCTTTTTTTGCACTTACAAGAAAAGCTCCTTCTGTACGCAAATTTTCAAATGAAGCGTCTTTCCATTCGGGTGGAACAGCAGGCATAATTTCAATAAACCCTGCATAACTCTGCAATAGCATTTCTTGCAAGCCCGCTGCAAATGCAAAGTTACCTTCCAGAGTAAAGGGTCTGTATTGAAATTTCGATAGTCCTGATTTTGTTTGATCTCCGTTTAAATGGAAGCTATTTATAGAGCAAAAAGCCCTGGCAAATGTCTGTAGATCTCTTGCTGCACCGGCTCCATCTTTTGCCCTTGCTTTAATGTTTGCAAGCCAGGAATAAGAGTACCCACACCAGTAATCTGGCCCTACCTTATCCAATAGCTGTATCGTATTCTTTATAATGGCTTGAGCTTTCGGTCCGTCCTCCCATTTTATTAGCCCTAATGGATGGATAGCCATCATATGAGAGAAATGTCTGTGCGATTCTTTATAATCCAGACCTGGGGCAAATCTAAGTTCATCCTTATCTGTTATCGCGAAATCATCAAACTCATTTAAGAGTTTATTCCACCGCAAGGCTTCGGCTTTCAATCCAAGTTCAGTAGCAAGTTCCTCCGCAGCTTTAAACGTGAATTTCATTAAAGCCAGATCATAGTTTGTATTTCCCAAAAACCAGGCACTAAGGTCATTGTCGTTTATCTCCGGACTTGAACTAATTTTCAATTTCCTGTGTCCGTTTCCGTCTTTAACCGTTATGTTTTCAAGAAACAGGGCTGCTCCTTTGATCCATGGATAAGCATTATTTTTAAGAAAAACCTTATCCATACTGTAGCGCCATTGCAGGTAATAATGTTGTCCAAGCCATGAAGAAACTGTTGGTGATAAAGAGTATTGAATCCATCCGCCCATTTCTGTACCATCCAGGGTTGTTACTCCAGGCACAGCAATACCGTCTGCACCAAAATAAAGCTTAGTATAGCGCTTATAGTTTGCCTTATTTTGCTCGAGATGATTAATATAGCCCATTGCTTCACCAAGGTGATTGCCACTATATGCCGGCCAATAGCTAAGCTGAGTATTTAAGTCATGATGATAATCCCCTTTCCATGGTGGTATCCTTCCGTTATCGGCAGTCCACACCGCCTGCAACGAAATTGGAGGTGCATCTGATCTTGCTACAGAGCCGAATTTATATTGCTCTAAATACCATTGTTTCTCAATCAACGTATCGGGTATATGAATTGCCGACTTGCTCCAGAAATTACTCCACCACCCCACATGTGCAGTAAACTCTTTGTTAAAACTAGTGGAAATGGCATTTTGAGTAACAACAGCAGCTTTTCTATTAGCAATCTTATTCGGATACTGAGATGAAATACTCCAAACTCCTTCAACAGTTTTACTGTCAATTCTTTTCCATCTCACGTTGATATCGTAACTAAATCCACCCCAGCCTTCCTGATGATAAGTTATGCTATTTCCATTTTGCTGAATTGTTCCCTGTTTGTATCCCAATCTCGATAGGTCATCACCGCCTACCGGATCGCCAGAAACTTTAACCTCTCCCTGATATTTTGGTGCAATCAAATGTGGTTTAAAATCGTTGCTTATATTTTCAAATCTAAACCAACCCAATGGCTTTACGGCATCAACAAAAGTTTTTAGCACAATGCCATTTGTCCAGCGCACCTTACAAACTGCATCTTTTAAAGATAAATGAACATCTTCGGCCTGCCCCCAGTCCTTGGTTTCAAATTCAAGAGCACCCCCAGGTATTTTCGAAGGTGCAGGTTCCCTATCATAAGGCGCATCAAAATAGTCTTGTACAGGCTTATAATCCTTTTTATTCACCTGATCTATTACCCATTTATAACTAAACTCTTTCCGATGCAAGCCCTTCATAGGTCGCATGTCCCAAACATCTACCCTATCCAGAGAGAACCTTAGCCGTTCTCCCTTTTGCCAAATCAAAGCACCTAAAGTCCCATTGCCCAGAGGTATAGCTTCGTCCCATTGGGATGCCAGCTTATTGAAATGCAGATCGTGTTTCGGAGACTGCGCTATTGCAGTAATCGATGTAAAAATAAAAAGGAGTAATGCAATTGTTCTGTTCATAAGATTTCCTAACCTGGTTTAAAAATAGGTTATTTTATTTTAAGTTTTGCATCTCCTCCTCCACATTATCCTCTTCTTTGGTTTCTATAAATTCTGTCGCATGTTTGGTACGGATAACCGGCAATACAGGTGGTGTACCGCCCAATCCGATCCCAAAACAAGCTAATATTATCATTACAATGAGTCCAAAAAGACGCATTGTTTTCTTAAAGCGTTCCATAAAAAAAAATTATAGGAAAAAGCCTTTCGGCCAATAAACCTCTCGTGAAAAAACAATAAATAGTCTTAGAAAATTAAACTACGCCGGGAGGCTTGTTTTTGGAGATGCGGGATAAAAAAGGAATCTCAAAGCACATAATGTACCCATTAGAAAATTAATAAATAAAACTAGAAATGCATTAGCATTGAACTGAACATGAACAATGCTATTTTTAACCATCAGGAGATTCCTGAAAACATATTTGAAGGAAGAAATTTTGGAATAAATCCAATTGACCTTACCAACAAAACTCTTGTAGAATATTTTATGCCTCTTTGTTCCATTCTGACTAACGATCCTTTCCTCAGTTGGATACGCCGTCGAATTAACAGAGGAAATAACATTGGCTGCGCCGGATAATGTAAATAAGTTTAAGAACATAAAAAACCCAACTACCCAGCGGAGTAGCAGTTCTTTATAATTCACAGACTTCATTTTCATCATATTAAATCAAAGATAGTCAATTTCAAAAACTTAACGCTGGTGTTAATTCTTCGCAATGAAAGCCCTTATCTTTTAAGATATAATTAACCATAGGTGCACAAGGAACAGAGCTTACTACACTTAGTATTCTATCAATTCCCTCGGTCCTGAATGACCAATTGTTCTCTCCAAATATGATATCCAATATAGGTCTGATAGAAATCAACTCATATTTATCTTTTACCGAAGTTTTAAAACTAATTGTGTTCATCGCTTTATGATCTATCTAATGAATAACTTACCATAAAGATGAGGGTTATTACTAAATCATGCCAGTTCTATCCGGCTAAAGCAGACAAAAAACTCGACGAGTGGCCATAAAACATCGGTGAAAATTTCCAAACAGTAATGTGATTATTCAATTTGCACCCAGGTATAGCTCTCAGGCTTAAGCGTACAGGTATACGATATCTCATAATCTCTGTTTAATGGGTACTTTTTAGCCACTCCCTCCTTCTCTTTCAAAGTGGCAGTGCCGGTTAAACCTGTATAATATAATGGAACCTTTATGGTACGGGTAATTTCCTTTTTCGATGGATTGTACAACATCATTAAACCTTTGGTTTTTAGGCTAGGGTTTACATGTAATATTCCATCCCAATCTCTCCCATCAGCTCTTCTCAAATGGATAATTTCCGAGTTCAATATATCTCTGTATTTCTTATACCAATCAATCACCTTAATTACAGTTTGCTTGGTAGCATCCGTATCATATAAGCGTGGGCCCCGATAACAAGCTTGCACACCTGCTCCATAATACTGCATCATTAACTGTTCATAGTCTTTTAGATGGTCATTCAAAGGTTCCAGAACTGCTTCGGCTCCTCCTCCCTGATAAACTGTTAAAGGAACAAATCCCCAACTCATAGACGAAGTTTTTTCCCATGTCCCATCAAATATATTCTGGCGGTTAAGGATCATCTGATTTGCTCTTGGCAATGAAAAATTCACCTCCCTGTATCCTATCGCTATTTTGTGTGTTCCATCCAGAAAATACCAGTCGGGCGCATTTATATAAACGCCCTTTTCATTTAATGAACGATACAGGTCCTTCTGAATTTCCATTTGTCTCCATTGCGAATCCTCAAGACCTTTATGTCCGGGGTGTGCGGTTGAAGCACATACATCACCTGGATATGGGCCATCATTTTCCCAAATATCAAAGCCGGTATGAGCATAAAAATTCTTTATTTTATCACGATAGCTCAACCCCCATTTACTACCAAAGCATGGTGCATTCCCAAAGAAAGCACCACCTGGTTTACCGGTTTTAGGACTTATTACGTCGTCCTCGTCACTTATTTTTCTGGAGCTAAACAAAGAATAACTTCCAATAAATACTTTTTTACTATGTGCATAATCTGCCAGTTCCTTCCATTTTTTAATATTAGCTGCAGAGGTGTCTTCCATATTACAATGACTGCCGAAACTTAATATTAATGCTTCATAACCCGTTGCAGCACATTGATCTATCGCTGTACGCACCTGCTCATCATTTTTGCTAACCAAATGCATAAAAATTGGATTAGCGGTAGTCCATGGTGCTATTGTATTGTACATTTTACGTATAGCCAAACCTCTTCTCTCCCTATCATAGCTATCCATTAATAATTCAAGTGTACGCACAGACTTAAAAACACCGCCTTTCTCCAGTTCAATGCCGGGAGCTTTATCGGGATATACTTCTAATAAACAAGGTGTTTGATAATCGTAATTAACCTGCGAGGTATATGTCGAGTCAACCTTCCAATGTGTGGTTTGATCGCTTAAATCATATCGCATTGCATTATTAARGGCATAGTTTGTTTCCAGGTAAATACCTTGTGGTTTAGCCATTTTTTCTGGCGATMCAACTACAGCGCTTTGCTCTTCAACCATTCCMAAAACTTCGCTAACTACACGGTCAATCTTAAACACTTTATCCGATTGATTCTGAACTGTTAACGATTTTACAATTAAAGGCAAACCATCATACAATTCGTAGTTTACATTTACCGTTAAGCCCTTCAGTTCATCTGCTCCTGCCTTATAAAGAAAAGACACCATCTTACCGGTAGGCTGCTGATTATTGCTTGCCCAAAATTTACTTTTCCATTTAATATATGGTGAAATTGGTTTTATATCGAAAGAAACAAATTGGAAAGCATTCTTATCAGCCGTAAAACTGTCAAGCCATTCAGGCAAAAGGTAAGCATTTTCCTTTTGACCCTTTAAACCTCCAACTTCATAGTCTTTTCCGTTAATGGTCAAACGGGCTTCTGCCTTTACAGACCTTAATAACTGCCTGCCATTTATAAGGTTAACATAATCTACACAGGCCACATTAGGTGTGATCCTAAAAACCCTTTTGGTCAATCCGTTTTCAAGAATTACGTCCTTATCTGACTTGTAAATAGCAGCTTTATATGATGCCGAATTTAATAACCAATCTGGTTTCGATGTGTCTTTAACAGATTGATTGTTCTGTGCGTTGACATTACTTAATTGACCCGCTAAGATCAGTGATATGCACGCTAAAGCATATCTCAAATTCGGAATATTCAATCGTTTCATGCTATTTTGCTTGTTTAACAGGTTTAGGAAAATAGTCTGTAGAACTTTTACGTTTGTTGTTAAAAAACAATGCGTAGCGGATTACCTCTCCTTTTTTCAACACCACTGGTTGTTTATAAACAGACGATTGCTCATTAACATCAGATCCGTCGGTTGTATATCTGATAGTACTTGCTTTAGTGGGATCATTAAGCGTTACTTTAACCGTGCTATCCTTGTTCACAACTGTTTCTATTACAGCCACCGGAATTCTAAACTGAATTCCCTGTTTATCATATCGTTGATATTGAGTGCTCAACCTGCCCTTAAAATCTTCAAAATTCTTCAACGCTTTTGGTGTCCAGTCAATTTCTGCCAATGCCGCAATGCGAGGATAAACCATATATTCAAAATAATCTTCTGTTCCAATAAACTCAGTCCACAAGTTCCCTTGCGCACCTAAAATGTGCTTTGCTTCAGTGTCGGTTAACGCGGGGTGTACTGGTTCAAAGGCGTATACACTATCAATTGGCACCCAATAACCAATAGCCATAGGTTCGATTTTAGGATCAGCCTGGTAGCCATCAATATACAAATGCGAGTATGGCGACATAATTACATCATGGCCACTTTTAGCAGCTTTCAAACCACTTTCAACTCCTAACCACGAATGTACAGTCGCATTATCTGCAAGACCTCCCTGCATAATTTCTTCCCAGCCAATTATCTTTTTCCCTTTACTATTGATGAATTTTTCCATTCGCTGTATAAACCAGCTTTGTAATGCCGCCTCATCTTTCAAGCCTTCCTTTTTTATACGTGCCTGACATTTAGGGCAGGTATGCCATGCATCATGCGGAGCTTCATCCCCCCCTATATGAATATATTGAGATGGAAACAATGGCATCACTTCATTTAAAACATCTTCCAAAAATGTAAATACGGTATCATTACCTGCGCAGTAAAGATCTTTAGAAACTCCCCATACTTTTCTTACCTCAAATGGCTTTCCATTCTCAAAACTCACATCTCCACAAGCCAGATAAGGATAGGCTGTAATGGCTGCTACCGAGTGTCCTGGCATTTCTATTTCAGGAATCACTTCAACAAATCTCGACGTTGCATAAGCTACAACTTCCTTAATCTGTTCCTGAGTATAATAGCCGCCATATTTAATACTGTCAACATCTTTCTTCCTGTTCGGACCAATCTGTGTCCCATTTCTGTAAGCTGCAATTTCCTGCAGTTTCGGATATTTTTTTATTTCTATTCTCCAACCCTGATCTTCTGTTAAATGCCAATGAAACTTGTTTAATTTATGTTTAGCCAACTGATCTATAAATTTCTTTATATACTCAACAGAAAACATATGGCGACAATTGTCCATGAGCATTCCTCTCCAGCTAAAACGGGGTTCATCTTCTATATAAACACAAGGCAACTTCTTAACTCCATTAACTGGCACCAGTTGTAATAATGTTTGTATACCATAAAAAAGACCATTTTCGGTTCCTGCTTTTATAGCAACGCCATTTGCATTTACCTCCAGCACATATCCCTCTTTTGAGGTAACTTTTGAATCAATATTAAGGCTAATGGTTTTTGCTTTTCTTTGCATCCACATGCCTGTACGCAACTCGGGTTTAATTCCCGCAGTTTCTTCTATTGAAGATTGGGCAAAAATTGCCAGGTCTTTTAAATTAGCTGAAGGATAACTGATGTATACATTTTTGTCTAGCGTAAGACTTCCTTTTCGCTCTTCCAATTTCGCCGGTAAAGGAATTATAGAAATTTTGGATTGTGCAGACAATTTGAGGGTGCAAATCATCAACAGAGCTATTGATAACAGTCGGTTCATGTGTGGGTGTTTGGTCATTTAAAATAAAACAGTTATTGTTTAGTCTTGTAAACTAATGCTAGTTAACTGTTTTATTTTAAAATATCAATCACATACGTTGCGCAAACCTTTGCGTAATTTTACTAAAACTCTATTCTGTAATTTATAGTTGGTATAATACCTCCGACACCCCTCTTCTATTTTACCCCTACGCGGAAAAAAATTAAAGCATTAGCGGTTTCCTATCTGGTACCAAAAACTTTATCCCAAATATCAGATGTCACCCCATATTTTGTTGTAGAGTCATCATAATGGTGCAACATGTGCTGTTGCTTAAGTTTTTTCCAGAAAGCATTTTTGAATTGTGCATGATGCAACATGTAATGCGTCATGTCGTAGCATAAGTAACCAAAAATAAATCCGGCAAAAAAGCCTTCAAGCATGGCCGGAGCAAGTAACCATTTAAAAAGAAAGAAAAATGCCAGTGCCAGTGGTATGCTTGCAGAAGGCGGCATCACCAGTCGCTGTGCGTCGTTTGGATAATCATGATGAACACCATGAAAAATAAAGTGAATTCTTTTACCCCATTCAGACTTTGGATAAAAATGAAAAACAAAGCGATGAAGCACATATTCAGTTAAGGTCCAGATAAATAATCCTAACAGAAAATATCCAAGAAAACCTAAGATTCCATTTGTGCTGAATGAGACCCAGGAGAAATACCCTACAACCGGAACATACACAATAAGCGGTACAAAATATGGGACTTTAGATAAACCCTCAAAAAGTGGGTTTTTAAACATTCTAATAGATTCTCTAGAATTAGATACAAAATTCTTCTTCATCACAACTAATTTTTGATGGTTTTCAAACGAGAGTTCTAAATTACGGCTTTTCTTACACTTCCCATTACCTAAAATAAGTAATTTACCAAATTTTGATACTTCTTAATATCTGAATTTCATGGCTACATAAGGATACCAACCCTCATTTGAATGGCCCATTACAAAACGAAACACGGTTAAGGATGCCGGAGCAAAATATAAACCCGCTCCGTACCCCTGATGCCACACATCAGAATTTTCTCCTTTTCTCCATACCCTGCCCACATCATGAAAACCCAATAGTCCAAATTGACCAGGTAGTATATAATTCATAAAATTCGCCACTTTTACACGCAATTCTAAATTATTATACAAGCTATGTTGGCCACCAAATCTAAATTCTCTATATCCAAGTAAATTACCCTGTCCTCCCAGAAAACTGGATTGATAAAATGCCTGTTTACCAACCGTAACACCACCCCCAATTCTATCCGTTAATACAAACCGGCTTCCTTTATCTATCTTTTGATAAACGGAGAATGAACCACTCAGCTGTGCCATAGAATTCGATTCGCCATTTATACCCTTATAAGCCTGTAATTTACTTTCTAAGAATGTGCCCGAAGTAGGTAAAATATCACTATTACGATTGTTGTTTGTAAAATTTGCCACTACTCCTGCATACAACTTATCTTTTGTTATGGTTGCACTATCCGGCGAATGCAACTCTGAGGTATTGTTAATGAAACGACCCTCATTATCATCTTTACTATATCGGTAATACTGCAGTGACGGGCCTATGCTAAAGGTAGATTTTGACAGTCTCCATCTTATGGATGGATCTATCTGAAACAGGCTAAATCTTGCACGATAATATCTTACAAAATCTCCGGTTTTATTAAAAGTTGTTTCGTTACCTAAGCCATAAAAATTCTGTGAATTCTCTGGAGCAAAGGCATCCGCTTGCAATACAATATCCGCATTACCTAAAACTTTAAACATTTCTCCTCTATAATTGAATCTAAAACCCGATGTTGCAAAAGAGTGCAAAAATGAGAATGAATGTGTACTTCCATAAGGCAGTTTCCTAAAACCGGGTTGGGTAATTTTATATGATAAACCAAGCAAAACCCTGTCATCTATATTATAACTGGCATTTAAAAGCAGCATCTTTCTTTTATAAAGATCTGTGTACACGAAGTGTGTATTAGAGGTGTCGTTATCCAATCTCTTAAGAAACTTGTTTGCATTCCCCGTAAAAGCTATGTTGTCATCTTTACCATAAACACGGATTTTACGAGGTGAGTTTTCTACATGAAATGTTTTTTTACCCTCAACACTAATTATCCTTAGTTTAATAGTTGAGGTTTTATTATCTAGTATCAAACTGTCGTTACCATCTTTCACATATAACCTAATTTCTCTGGTTACTTTTGGATTAAAAGTTCTGTTAAAAATAACATCCTTAATGTGTCCTTCCTTAGATATTTTATGGATCGTTACATTTAAAGCCTTATCCGGCMCATCTGTTATATTGATCAGCTCATTCTTATTACTTGCCTGTATATCAACTATACTATTTATAAAATGATAGTATTTATTCATCAATTCAGGAAGGTTCTTTCTTCTCTCTTTAAGCTGGGCCAGTATGCGATCATGGYGAAGAGAATATCCGGGTTCAGGTAGTTTTTTAAGGGCCTTTTCAAACACCTCGTCGGTTAAAGAAGCACAAAAATCCTTTACTACCTCGTTCCATTCCTTTTCATCTATCCCAGAAAACCATCTTCCATAAATAGCTCTTCCTTCCCAAAAGAACCAGTTAATATCAGGCAGGCTTCTTTCGTACCCCTGTATCATTGGCAATAGCCACGAGGATTGCGCATATCTTGGCACAAGGCCTTCCGACAAATAAAAGACCTGATCTCTGTCTCTCGGAATTGGAAGATATTTCATAGTTCCATCAACATTCTTTTCAGGCTTCCATCTCCATTGATCTTCATGTCTATCCCAATCTCCCAGCAAAGCATCCAATGCTTTTGCTCTTAGTAATGCCCGGCCATCATAAATGTTATCATTATCATCTGTTAACTTGCGCATCATCTTTTCCGAATTATCAGTATCCCCAACAGGTTCTCTTTCCTCCAGTAAACAAAGCGTATTCTGGAACACCTTGGCAAATTCACCTAATCCGGTATCCGGCAATACCCACCCAATCATAGGATCGCTGTGTGGCACATTTACAGCATCTGCAATATCAGGGACTGCTAAGGCCGAGAATGGGTTCTGGGCCGACATATTATCTTTTACTACCGTACCCGCAAATGTTTTTCTGAATATTTCGGGCAACAATATTTCCGGAAACTTTTCTACACTTCTAAGTACCCACTCTTTGCCCTGTTTATCTACCAATCTTAACGAATGCGATTGATTGCCTCCACCCCTTTTGACCGGCGTTAACCCACCTTTAATTTCCGAAATTTTAATAATGGGTACTTTGGTACTCATCGCATACTCCTTACGGTAATTTTCTCCAAACAAAAAGCGATGAAACTTACTTACACTATCGTACTTAGGGTAGATTTTAATACTTATGGAGTCTTGCGCACTTGATACCAAGCTAGCCGACAATAAAACAACGGAGAGGATGAATCTAATCATACTTAAATATCTAAATATAAAGCTACGCATTTCTTAATCTATGGTAAGATTTAAAATAAAAGTTCCCCCTAAATTTGTAGTGTTATTTAAGAATTAATTAATTAAACCACTAAAATAGGTAGCCATGAACAACAGAATTTTAGGCCTGCACCACATTACTGCAATTGCAGGAAACGCAAAAAAGAACTATGATTTTTATACCCGCATACTAGGTTTACGATTGATTAAAAAAACCGTAAACTTTGATGACCCACATACCTATCACTTTTATTACGGTGATGAACAAGGAACACCAGGAAGTATTTTGACATTTTTTCCATGGGAAGGAATTATGACCGGCCGACGAGGTTCAAGACAGGTAACCGAAATTGGGTACAGTGTTCCGGCCGGGAGTTTAGAATATGTAACAATAACAACCAATAAAATGGATGGTACTGCTAAAGTTTTAACAGACATTTTTGGATATAAATTGGAAAAAACTGAAGTGAACCGGTCACGTTTTGTTACAGATGCAGTAACCTATGCAGCCATTGTTGACCTTGTAGAGGCCCCTGGTGAAGCTGTTGGTCATGTTGCAAGCGGATCTGTGCACCACGTTGCCTTCAGGGTTAAAGATGAGGCCACTTTAATGTACTTTAGAGATAAGGTTGTGGCAATGGGTTTGAACATTACAGAAAAGATTGACCGTAACTATTTCTATTCTTTATATTTCCGCGAACCAGGTGGTGTACTTTTTGAAATTGCTACCGATAATCCAGGTTTTACCGTTGATGAATCTTTAGAAGACTTAGGGTCAAACCTTAAACTTCCTGCTCAATATGAAAACATGAGATCAGAAATTGAGGGCATTTTACCTAAAATAAACTAACATGTACACACACAATAAAAATATTATAACTGCAGGTGTTCCTGTTGCTGAGGCTAAAAGAGCTATTGTTTTTTTGCATGGCCGCGGATCTACAGCTGAGGATATCATTTCTTTAAACAATCATTTAAAGGTGGATGATGCAGCTTTATTTGCTCCGCAAGCTACCAATAACAGTTGGTACCCGTATAGCTTTATTTCTCCTGTTGAACAAAACCAACCAGCTTTAGATTCCGCACTTACAGTGATTAAAGACCTTGTCGGCGAAATTATCTCTTCAGGAATTCCTCAGGACAAAAT